>DATCID010000089.1:0-7923 GCA_036507975.1 Ruminiclostridium sp. | reverse complement strand
CTATAAGAAGACCTAAAATCTATGTAAACATATATGGCTAAGATTTATGTGAATGGCGGAGTGAAGAGCCGGATGCCTTAATTGGGCACGTCCGGATCTGTGAGGGGTAAGTACCGCGAGGTGCACCTACTCGACAAGAGTTATGGAAAGTCGATTTGCGTCGACATGAATTTATAATGAATAGTAGTGATTGGGCTGTTTTAAAATAATGTTTGGAAAAACACTATTTTGAGACAGCCCTTTTGTAAACAGTTGACTTTTTAATTCTAAACATTATAATTTATCTTAGCGGCGTTACTAATATTACTCTTATAGAAGAGGGCGCTAAGTGCCGCCAAGCTTCAAAATAAGTGTGACTAAATAAAGTTCAGCAGACTTCAGCTGAACTAATTTTGCTTTATATTAACCAGTATTAATAGTAAAATAGGATTAATTGTCCTATGTAGACAGAGTTTTATAAATTATGGCTCGTGGAGGTTAATGGCATGCCAATTAGAATACCTAACAATTTGCCTGCAGGCGAAATTTTAAATAGTGAGAATATATTTGTCATGTCTGAAGACAGAGCATATCATCAGGATATAAGGCCGTTGAGGATTGTTATTTTGAATATAATGCCCACTAAGATAACTACAGAAACTCAATTGCTTAGATTACTTGGAAACACTCCGCTTCAGATTGAGACTATCTTTTTATATCCGGCATCGCATATGCCCAAAAATACATCGGAGGAACACTTAGCAGCATTCTACAAAACCTTTGACGAGATTCGTGGGGAGCTTTTTGATGGCTTGATTATTACTGGTGCGCCAGTAGAACAAATGCCTTTTGAACAGGTTAATTACTGGGAAGAACTTACCCAAATAATGGATTGGAGCTTGACAAATGTGTACTCCACTCTCCATATTTGCTGGGGAGCACAGGCAGGAATGTATTATCACTATGGTATTCAAAAATACGACATACCGTACAAAATGTTTGGCGTTTTTCCACATACAAAAAATAAAGAACATGTGAAGCTGCTCAGAGGGTTTGACGACATTTTTTATGTACCACACTCAAGACATACTGAGGTGAGGCGTCAAGATATTGTAAAAATTGATGAGTTAGAAATACTGGCAGAATCTGAGGAATCAGGGGTTTATCTAGTTGCCTCAAAGGATGGAAGACATATTTTTGCTACTGGTCATGCAGAATATGATCCTCTCACTTTAAAATCAGAATATGAAAGAGATATTGATAGAGGGCTGGATATAGAAATTCCAAAAAACTATTTTGCAAATGACGATCCTAAGCTTGAACCAATAGTTAGGTGGAGAGGTCATGGCAATCTTCTATTTCTCAATTGGCTTAACTATTATGTATACCAAGAAACGCCTTATGATTTAACAAAGATAGGCAAGTAGAAGAGTGAAATTAGACTACCTATGAGCACCTGGAAAGGTCGGTAACAAGCCATTATTTTTCTGCTGGTGCAATGCATGCTTTTTCAAGTTCTAGTATTCAGAGGGAGTAAAGACTCCTTCTAAACATTAGAGATTTGTTCATGACATTTATTGCTGTACCCGGGGGAGGACCGGTACAGGAGGAGGTATTAGTCATTTAAGTGCTCATAGGTACAATAGAAATCACTCTATCTACTTTACATAATATTAAATAAGTGCAACAAATGTTACTATTTTAGATCACAATTACTTCTTATTTTTTGAATACTTCTTATTACTGCGTCTTTGGAATTTCCCCAAGGAGCATCATTGAATCTATAATCAAATTTTTTAGTAAACCAAGCGATTTCTTTTTCTATTCGCTCAAGGTGAGGAAGCTGCATTTCCATAATGTTTTTAGTGAATATTGCAGCTTGGTTTGAATTTAAATACTTCGTAGTTGAACTTAAAAGTAGCCTTAAATGCTTTAAGCAAAAGCCTTTCTTTGAATGAAATATTTCTCTGAAGTCAGGTTCCTTAAAATATAAATAAAAAATTACATCAATATATCGGTCAATAGTATGTTCAAGCTTTTTGCAGACAGCACAGCTTTTATCAATATTGTCCAGCTCTGTCACAAGCTCAGAAATAAGCTTCTCTGTATCTGTTTGTTTGGAGGAGAGCTTACTTGAAATATTTTTTACTAGACCTGCGGAAGCATCTTTTTCTAAAGCTTTTACCTTGCTTTCAAATATTTTAGTGAGACGAGCGTTTTTTTCTTGCAGATAGGTATCTATGATCAGAGCTAAACCAAGTCTATTGACTTGCTTGTTATACAAAGCTTCAAAATGTGCTTTGCAAAAGCCCAGCTCATTAGTCTCCTGCCGTTTGTCTGGCTCCATCAAAGAGGGACCTAAAACATATTCAATACTCTCATCCTCGAGTTTTTTCTCTAAGACACACAAAGGACATTCACAATCTACAGCAAAAGCATCCGATACAGGTATGGTGTATATTCTTTCTTTCATTTGAAATTCTCCTTATTATTTATTACAATTAATTATAATACTAAGTCGCATTAAAAATAATAAACGGTTATTAACATTTTAAATGCAAACTAGTATAAATTATATCATTTAAATTAGCTTTCGAATATAAAAAACAATAGTAGGAACTAAGCTAATTCGACAAAATGGTGACAAGCCTGATTCAATAATTCTAATATGGGTATTATGGTTTACATATGCACTAAAATATATTTAGTCCTATAAAAAGCATTGATAAATACTTTTTTGTGCCCAAATAAGGAAATTCATTTGGCACATTGGAGACATGGAGGTTAAACATGGAGTATAATGGCTATTCGGTTTGCGTTAAGGATGGTAGCTTGGCTGTAAAGTACGTAAGAGATTTTAACTTAACGCATGTGTTTGAGTGTGGACAGTGTTTCAGATGGATAAAGCAACACAATGGCAGCTATACAGGTATAGTTAATGGCAGGTTGGCAAACGTAAGTTTAAACGAAGGAACTCTATATATCACAAACGCGACAGAGCAGGATTTTGTAGATATTTGGTACGAATATTTTGATTTGGGAACAGATTATTCAAAAATAAAAGCCATACTTGAGAAGGATGACATTATGAAGGAGGCTATTAAAACGGGCTACGGTATCAGACTACTAAGACAGGACTTTTGGGAGATACTGATATCTTTTATTATTTCAGCCAACAATAGAATCCCTAGAATAATGAAAACAGTTGATTCACTATCAGTTTTAAAAGGGAATTCCATTGAGTTAGATAATATGTCGTATAGCTTTCCTGAAATCACTGTACTTTCAGATGCCACATTAGAAGAAATCAAGCAGTGTAAAGCTGGGTTTAGGTGCAAATATATTCATAAAACCTCTCAGTTTATGAACGAAAACGCCATTACAAGAGAAATACTGCTTGGTATGGATACTGATATGGCTAGAAAAGAGCTTATGAAGCTTCCTGGCGTTGGCCCTAAGGTTGCAGATTGTATATTGCTTTTTAGTGGTGTCAAATATGATGTTTTCCCAACAGATGTATGGGTGAAAAGAGTAATGGAGGAACTTTACTTAAAGAAGGATTCCAGCTTAAAGGAAATACAAGAGTTTGCCAAAGACCATTTTGGAGATCTGACTGGATATGCACAGCAATATCTTTTTTACCATGCAAGACTTAACAGAATTGGTATGTCTTTTAAATAACAATAATGGAACTTTTTAATAATTACTTCAATATTATATAATATGAAACTGAAAATGTTAACAAAAAAGGGATATTTATAGAAAATTGGAGTGATTTTATGAACTATATTGCAATATTGCGTTCTAGGAATTATGTATACAAATTAGGTTCTGCGCTAGAAAATAAAGGATATAAATTTGAAATTGTATCAACTCCAAGTCATGTTTCAAAGGGTGGATGTGGTTTATGCCTGAAGTTTCCAGAGGAGCTTATGGAAGTAGTTATAGCTGTGGCAAATGAAAGCAATACTCCTATCAAGGAAGTGTATAGCATTAATTCTGGGCATTCAAAGAATAAGTATAGAAGGATATAAGTAAGAAAACAATTAAAGTAAAGGAAACGATAGATAGTAGACGATATATCGTTTAAATTATTCTTATGAATATTTTACTTTGTATTTATCTAGTGCTATAATAAGTCCATAAAGCAGTGGTTAATAGGATTGCATGTCCTTTTAATGCTTTATATTTTTAGCGAAATAAGATTCCTGGGATGAGCGCATAAACCTTTATTTTGAACCTACATCTTTAATAAGGGAGTCTGCTGTTTGGTATATTATGTCAGGCCTTGGTAATTCCGACACACGGCGTGAACGTTGTGCAACGGCGAAGGACGATTGAAGATATCACCGGGACACCCACCTAGTTTTGGCTAGGTGTCAAAATACTGGGGACGCCATTTTGGGACTTAATTAAAGCATAAGGGGCAGATGATGCCCCTTTGTTTTGTCCTTTTTTTGCACTGAAATTCTACATTGTATTTTTAATATTTGATAATCGCTAATAATTGCTAATCATTCTGCTTATCTGGTAAAACTATCCATAGATTAAGTAAAACAAAACTCATAAATTTAATGTACTTATTTACAGGCAAAAATAAAACTGTTAAAATTACTATAGTTATAATAGGTTATTTTATTATAGAATATATGAATAGACTGTTATTGGATATTAAATTTAGGAACAACAAAATATTGGCGGAGAATATCCCCTTCAAAAAGGGGAAGTTATTATTTAATTGTTCCTTAAAGGATGGCTTATGAGTAAAGGACTTATTTATGATGCTAAATCAATAGCTGGCCGTGATCCAGCAGCTAAGAGCACGTTAGAGGTGGTACTTCTCTACCCTGGTTTTCATGCACTCGTTTATCATAGAATGGCACATTGGTTCTATAAGAAGAAGAGGTTTTTTACTGCAAGATTTGTTTCCCAGTTTGGAAGACATTTCACAGGTATAGAGATACATCCCGGTGCAGAGATAGGAACTGGTTTATTTATTGATCATGGCATGGGTATTGTAATTGGCGAATCTGCAGTGATTGGGGATAATTGTACTATTTATCATGGTGTAACCCTAGGCGGAACAGGCAAGGAAAAAGGTAAAAAACGCCATCCTACTATAGGAAATAATGTGCTCATTGGTGCTGGCGCAAAGGTGCTTGGTCCTTTTACGATTGGAGATAATTCAGCCATTGGGGCAAATACCTTCGTGGCCTTTGACGTTGAACCATATTCAACAGTAGTGGGTGCTAAAGGTAGAATTGTGAAAAGGCGAATTGAAAGAGTGGGTAATCCTTCTGAAACACTTGATCAAATACACATGCCTGATCCTATTTCACAAGAGATTTGCAGGATAACAACTAGAATTCAGCATATAGAAGATCAGCTTATGGGCAAAAACCATGGGCCATGTACTATTATAAAAAATGATGTGCAGAAAGAAAATCCAGATATATTGAGCGACATAGCTGAAAATACTAAGAAGTAACTAAATAATAAAACCCACTAAAACAAAAGATAATAAGATTCAATTAAAAGTCTAAAAAAGATGCACAACCTAAAAATTATAGATAAAGCAGCTAATGCACGAAAGGAGATAGAAAATGAAGGTTTATAATACACTTTCAAGAAAAAAAGAAGAATTTAAGCCTATTAATGATAGCGAGGTTCGCATATATACCTGTGGGCCAACAGTATACAACTACGCTCATATCGGCAATCTGAGGGCATATTTGTTTATGGATATGCTAAGGCGAGTACTTAAATATAACGGATATAATTTAAAGCATGCAATGAATATTACTGATGTAGGTCATCTAGTTTCTGATGAGGATGACGGTGAAGACAAGATGGTAAAGGGTGCACGTGAACAGAAAAAGACACCTTGGGAGATCGCTGAGTTTTATACAGAAGTTTTCTTGAAGGATATAACGTCTTTAAATATAGAGATACCGGAGATTATTCCAAAAGCAACTGAACATATCCCAGAAATGCTTTGCTTTGTTAATGGATTGGTGGACAAGGGCTTCGGGTATGAAACAAGCGATGGGATATATTTTGATATACAAAAATTTGATGACTATGGCAAGCTATCTAGAGCTAATTTAGAGGAGCAGATAGCTGGAGCTAGAGTTGAGGTAAATGAAGAAAAGCATCATCCGGCTGACTTCGCACTCTGGAAAAAAGCTCCGAAGGAACATATAATGCAGTGGCAAAGTCCTTGGGGTATGGGATATCCGGGCTGGCATATAGAATGCTCTGCTATGGGAAGAAAATATTTGGGCGATGTATTTGATATTCATACTGGAGGAGTAGACCACATACCTGTGCACCATGAAAATGAGATAGCACAGTCAGAAGCTCTTCTTGGAAAGCCTGCGGTTAACTATTGGATGCACAGTGAATTCATGATGGTTAATAATGGCAAGATGTCAAAGAGTCTAGGAAACACATACACAATAGATAATTTGAGAGAAAAGGGATATGATCCAATTGCGTTTAGATATATGTGTCTCAACGCTCACTATAGAAATAAGATCAACTTCACATGGGATGCAATGCAGTCAGCACAGGTTTCCTATGATAGATTTGTGGAGGGTGTACATTCACATAAGGATGGAAGCGAGAAGGTTGATAGTGCTGTTGTAAATGAATTCCTCAGTGATTTTGAGGAGGCTATAAATGATGATTTAAACATTCCAAAGGCATTGGGAATTGCTTGGAATGCAGTAAGGTACGGGAAGAAGTCACAGCATATATTTGAGCTTTTGATCAAGATGAATAAGATATTTGGATTTGACTTAGATAAAAATAAAGCAGAGAGCAATGAGCCAGAGGTTTCTCCTGAGATTCAGGTACTAGTTGCGGCAAGACAACAGGCTCGTAAGGAAAAGAACTGGAAGCGTTCAGATGAAATTCGCGATGAGCTCAAAGCAATGGGAATTGTATTAGAGGATACTCCAGACGGAGCAAAGGTAAAGTATATATAACAGCTCTAATATGTCACTAGAAGATAATGGGGAATCGATATGACGAAGCTTATTTCTTGGAATGTTAATGGGCTTAGGGCCTGTGTAGGTAAAGGATTTTTAGACTTCTTCAAAGATGTAAACGCAGATATATTTTGTATTCAAGAAAGTAAGCTTCAAGAGGGGCAAATTCAGCTTGAATTAGAGGAGTATAAGCAGTTTTGGAATTATGCTGTAAAGAAGGGCTACTCAGGTATGGCTATCTTTACTAAAACTAAGCCAATATCATCATTTTGTGGAATTGGGATCGAGGAACATGATAATGAGGGGCGTGTTATTACTCTTGAATTCGAGGAATTTTTCCTAGTAAATTTATATACCCAAACTCTAAAAGGGAGCTTGAAAGGCTTGATTATAGAATGAAGTGGGAGGATGACTTCAGGTCATATCTGAAGCTGTTAGAAGAAAAGAAGCCTGTTATTGTGTGTGGAGATATGAATGTGGCGCATAACGACATTGACCTAAAAAATCCATCAACTAATAGAAATAATGCTGGCTTTACTTCTAAGGAGAGAGGTAAGTTTTCAGAACTTCTGCAACAAGGCTTTATAGACACATATAGAAGCATTTATCCTGATAAAACAGGTGCATGCACATGGTGGTCATATATGTTCAAGGCAAGAGAAAAGAATGCTGGTTGGAGAATTGACTATTTTTGTGTATCTGAGTGCTTGAGGGATAGAATTGAGGCGGCTGATATTTATGCTGATGTTATGGGATCAGATCATTGCCCTGTAGGTCTAATTATTAAATAACATGAAAATATAGTATAGACATGTTAATAAACCTTAATTTAGACAAGATTTTTATTCACATGTTGGATAAGCCTATTTTAAACATATACACAGTTTAATCCACATTATCCACAAGAAACATGTCCACAACATGAAGAAATTGTGGAAAAACCCAGCAATTA
>DATCID010000088.1:0-4420 GCA_036507975.1 Ruminiclostridium sp. | reverse complement strand
AGGTCACCCTTTCGGTTCCAAGGAATGGATAGCGGTGGGCGGCTCACCCTTTCCGCACAGGATTTCCACCTGCTATATCTTAGGCGCTTTCTTGGCGCTCCACTCTTCATTTTTCACTATTCACTTGCACTTTTAATCTTCCTCTTCTACCTCTTCCATCTCCCAGCTATGGTAAACATTTGATACATCATCAAGGTCTTCCATATTCTCTAACATCTTATCCATTAGCTCAATCTGCTTTGGGTCTGTGAGCTTGGTCATCACACTTGGAATCATAGACGTCTCTGCCTGTAGAAATTCATAGCCCTTTGCTTCAAGTGCCTCACGTACAGCCGAGAAGTCTGCTAGCTCAGTAAGTATCTCATAGCAATCATCTTCTGCATTAAAGTCCTCTGCACCAGCCTCTAATGCTTCCATCATCAATGTATCCTCATTGATTTTGTTGGACTTTTCAATTACTATAACGCCCTTTTGATTAAACATATAAGAAACACAGCCAGTTTGTCCCAAATTTCCGCCGTATTTATCAAAAAAGTGTCTTAAGTCACCTGCAGTCCTGTTTCTATTATCTGTCATACATTCGCATATAACAGCAACTCCGCCTGGACCATAGCCTTCATATGTTATCTCTTCATAGTTTGAATTATCACCATCGCCTGATGCTTTCTTGATACTTCTTATAACATTATCGTTTGGCATATTTGCTGCCTTTGCCTTAGCAATAGCATCTTTTAATTTTGAATTGGTCTCAGGATCTGGTCCACCACCTTGTTTTACTGCTATTACAATTTCCCTGCCTAGTTTAGTAAAAACCTTACCCCTTTGAGCATCTGTCTTTCCCTTTTTGTTCTTTATAGTTGACCATTTTGAATGACCTGACATAAGTTACCTCCTAATAAATTCTATGTAATATTCGCTTAAATTCCAAAATAACTTGTCTCCTGCTAAATTAAATTATAATAGTAATTTATCAAACAATCAACCTTCCATCGCTGCCTAATGTAATATAAGTTTTTTCACCTATATCAATTATGGCTCTGCCGTTCGAATTCTCAGTTATATCGCTTATGAGCTTTTCTTCATTTCCAACCTCTATAAGTACAAGTAGCTCAACATCCTGTCCATATTTTATATCTTTTATTATATTATTATTTGTCATGAGCATATTCTGTAATCTTCCAAAGAGAGTATACTCCACTACTACGTTTACATTTATGCAAAGTTTTCGTGTTACTGCCTCTGCGGCTTCCAAACCCAATGAGGCACTCCTACTATATGCACGGATGAGTCCTGAAGCACCCAGCAGCGTTCCACCAAAGTACCTTGTTATCACTACTACCGCATCCTGCATTCCCATTCTCTTGATTACTTCTAGTGTCGGCAGACCTGCTGTACCAGAAGGCTCCCCATCATCACTGCACCTTTGTATTAGTGTATCATTATGAATGCTATACGCATATACATTGTGGGTGGCATTCCAATACTTGGTCTTGAGACTACTTATAAATTCTATAGCATCCCCCTCATTTGATACAGGCTTGACACTTGCTATAAATTTAGATTTTTTTTCCTCAAATTCTGCTGTTGCAAAATTCAATATTGTTTTGTACTCTGGTAACATATTATGTTTAATTGCCTCCACGAGATAAAATATTCTTTCATTATACCATGTTTTTGTATAAATAGAGTTTTTGGATTCAGTAGGAGTATTAGCGGTGATAGAAATGGTATATTCAAAAACAGCACTCTCCTATAAATTAAGGAGAGTGCTGAAATATACTGTTTTATTTCCAAACATCAATCAAATAAAATATAAATTAAAGATTCTTCTACGCTAATTTATACTTTGAAAATGACAACGTAATAAGGGATTTATCCTGACTATAAGTAATTTTCTTTAAAGCTTCCTCGATTGTAAAATAACCACCCTCACTAAAGCTTTCTTCTTTATTCACTTCATATTTATCATCAAGCGATTTCATGATGTACCAAGTAATCTTGTTACAGACTGGCCTTTGACGTGAAACGGAAAAAAATTCATAGTTTGTATTGCCCGCTGCCGAGATAATCTCAGCATTAATTCCGGTCTCTTCCTTAACCCTATTCTTTGCAACCTCATCAGGATAATCTCCGTTTTTAATTATTCCTTTTGGAAGTACCCACTCATCCTTCTCATTTTTTAAAAGGAACACTTTTTCTCCAGAAAAGACAACTCCACCCGCACAGTTTCTAAGAATCATAGTCAAAACCCCTTCCCTGATAGAATTTTTAATATATATATCTATATTCAAAAGCACATAAACTAATTCAATATGTTAATAACATAATACCCTACTTGTCATTTTTACACAAGGATAAAATCTTCAAGATTGCTGATTTTGTCTATTTTGACTGAAGCCTTCACACTGATGCCATTCTCTAAATATTCCTGTTCTAGGACCTGTCCATTTTCATAAATATATGGCAAAACCCACCCGTCATTGTATGGAATTAGCAGCTTGATTTCCCTAATCTTGTCCATAAAGCCTTCAGTTATTTTTTCCAGTAATTGCGGAATGCCGGAACCAGTGACCGCCGATATTTCACATACTGAAGCATATCCCATTGGGCTGATTCTTCCCTCACCAGCAACAATATCCTGTTTGTTCAGCACTAGGATAGTATTTTTTGATGTAGCACCTAGCTCTTCAAGCAGTTTTTCTACAACACCGATTTGCATTGCTGCATTCTCATTTGAGGCATCTACAACATGTAAAAGCATATCTGCATGAACTGCCTCTTCTAGCGTTGACTTAAATGCCTCAATCAAGCCATGAGGAAGTTTCCGTATAAACCCAACCGTATCAATAAGCACAGATTCTCTTCCATCTGTCAATGTCAGCTTTCTGGCTGATGGATCAAGTGTAGCAAAAAGCTTGTCTTCAACCAAAACTGATGACCCGCAAAGCTTGTTCATCAAGGTGGACTTGCCCGAATTAGTGTACCCCACTATAGCGATAACAGGCGTGTTGTTTTTTTCCCTATTCCCACGCATGAAGTCACGTCTCTTCTCTAGCTGCTCAAGTTCCTGCTCCAAAGTAGTTACTCTTCTACGGATATGCCTTTTGTCTACCTCTAGCTTTTTCTCACCAGGGCCACGCGTACCAATACCGCCTCCAAGTCTTGAGAGCTCTGTACCAACTCCAGCTAGCCTAGGTAGCTGGTGCTTGAGTTGTGCCAACTCCACTTGTAGCTTACCTTCCTTTGATATAGCTCTTTGTGCAAATATATCCAGTATAAGGGTAGTTCTATCTATTACCCTTGCACCTGTAACTTCCTCTATGTTCCTTATTTGAGCACCAGAGAGTTCATTATCAAATATTATCAGTTGCACATCTGTGGCTTGACACATCAAGGATAGCTCCTCAATCTTGCCTTTACCCACATAATATGCAGAATCTTGAGTTTGCTTTCGCTGTAGAATTTTATCAAGCACAACAGCCCCTGCTGTCTTTGCTAGCTCCTCCAGCTCGTCTAACGAATCCTCCGCATCTCTTAATGATATATTGTCCAATCTGCTTTTTGCAGTTTCTAAACCAACAAGAATAGCCTTCTCGGCTGTATCTTCATTTCCGTAGATTTCATCTTTTGCCGAAGAATCCAAATCTTCAATTATTTTGTACACATAGTTTATTCTCGCCTCGCCAAGAGTAAACGGACCAAATACATCCACTTCCTGATCAGAGGTAAGGCAGCCTGCGTAAATTTCTGTTATTTGTCCCTCAGAGATGCCAACGGCAATCATCGCATCCAATCTCAGTTTTTGAAGTGAACTTATGTCAACCTGCGATAACAGTCCATTCCCACCTGGATGTGTATGGATGCATCTAATAGCAGACAATCTTGTATTTCCACGCCTAGTATCAAGTTGTGGTAGAGACACTGTCCCACTATCCCCAATACTTATGTCAAGCACAACACCTTTTCTACTAATTAAAACCGATATCTCACGATTAATCTCGAAAGAGATTCTTGAAATTGTCTCAGCAAGTACAACTGGTACTAGATCTTTAGGACCATATTTTACGTCCAATAGCTCTTCTAGCTCGTTCAGTAGCCTATCTTTAATTGATTGTGTATTACCATTTATTTTAATAAAACCAGCCTCCTTATTCACTAAGGAACACCCAAATAATAACTTCCCATTTTTAAGGGTTTATTTAGTTGTTCCTAACAAAATTCTCAATTAATTATTTTTACAATTTTCAATATTAAAATTATTATCACTATATTAAAATTATTTTGTCGAGTAGGTGCACCTCGCGGTACTTACCCCTCACAGATCCGGACGTGCCCAATTAAGGCATCCGGCTCTTCACTCCGCCATTCACATAAATCTTAGCCATATATGTTTACATAGATTTTAGGTCTTCTTATAGGG
>DATCID010000087.1:0-39464 GCA_036507975.1 Ruminiclostridium sp. | reverse complement strand
ATAGCACTACCCACAGCGAGAAAATATGTCGAAATACCAGAATCGGAGATTAACAGTTTGGATTCGCCAAGAAACTATAAAAAGCGAGAATCAACCATGAATGATTGGTTAAATATCATTTTTAAAATGATGGATGACGGTATCAGCAATGAGACGATATACTTTTATATCCAGCGACAGCCCGACTTTCATGAAAGCAAGCAAAAACTAGGGAAATATATTTACCTCATAGGAAAAAACAACTTCCCAGCTCGAGCTCCATTCAACGCAAAGTATCTGATGGAAGGGGTTATTTCACAAGATGTTATCGTTTTAAAGCGTACAGAAATCTTAAAATATTTATTGACATGTAATCCTAAAGTCAAAAAAGATGAAAAAGTAGGCATGTATATAGATATGGTAAAAGAAAAATATCCAGTAGCTGCTCGGGTGAAATCTATTTTTAAGGAATTTCATAGCACTATAATGGGTGCTGAACTGGATAAGCTGGAAGACTTTTTAAAGAAATATAAAGATAGTGAAGTAAAGTCATTTTGCAATGGAATAAAAAAGGATATCGCCCCCGTCAAGAATGCAATATCCTATTCTGTAAGCTCAGGATTTGTAGAAGGAAACAACAACAAATTCAAGCTGCTTAAACGTATTGTATACGGAAGAAGTGGATTAGTCAACCTCACAAAAAAATGTAAACTTGCATTTCTACCAAAAAGTAAAGATTTTAGTTTAGCTACTTTAATATAAAATGCGCTGGCAGCTTATCTTATACTGCCAGCGCATTTCATATCATACAATACCCAAAGTTCAGAAAGAACCCTTTTTCCTAACGATGTAACAAAGAAATATTTTAGCCGCTACCGTTGTAAGATGCACTGTTACGAGCAATGCTCATTTGTTCAACAACCAGTAGATGAATATTATATTATGCTAACTTATTAGATAATCACCCTCATATGAAAATGTCTTGTATTCTAACATGGTTGCAAGACCATGAACCATTGACCACATGGCAATTATATCCTGCACATAATCTTCTTCTTTCACATTAATGCTTATAAAAAATTCAAGTGTATAATTTTCAAATATATTAAAAGTCACATATCCTACATTTTTAAGTTTATCCTCTTCCATAATTGTTACAGATTCAGATTTTGTCAAAAAAGCAAATTTTAAATAATCCGGATTTTCTACCTTAAACCAAACATATTTTTCCTTAATTCTATAATTCTTTCAGAAGGATTATTTTTATACATTTCTGTTATTAAATTTAAAGAACCTTGGAATTTAATCAATACATATCCTTATATTTCATTAAATAATTCCTCATTACTTTTAAAATGCCTATAGGGTGAGAGAAGAAATTTTTGTAACCTTAAGGTAAACTAAATTTGATAAAATCAACAACAAACCCCATAGTAATTTTCCTGGGGTTTGTTATGTATATAAATATTGAGATTTAGGTTTTCTAGTTTAGAAACATTAATATGATACGGAAATGGCATTAAAAATACATGTTATTTCTCAAATACTCCAGAAATTCAAGATTGAATTCATGTCCACCTTCAAATTCAAAATAATGCAATCGATTTTTAATTCCTAGTTTTGTGTAGTATTCACTTGCTCTTTCTAACATTGAGCGTGCACCTTTAACTGGAAATAAATCATCATTTAACCCAACCTCTATAAAACAAGGTCTCGGGCATACAAGTGCAACTAATTGAGCATCTGAAAACTCATTTATACTTCCTTTCCAGGTCCAGTCAAAAAAATCGAATGGGTGCTTTTCATTTATAATTACCCGATCATTAAAATAGCATGAACTAATACAAAATTTTATTCTTATATCCAATGCCGTTACTAAAAGTGCATAGAATCCCCCATATGAAAGTCCAGCTAACCCGACTCTTTCAGTATCTACTTCATCTCTTGTTAATAGATAGTCAAGGGCTTTTCTCACCTTAAAAACCTCAATAGCTGCCAGACTTGTTCCAGCCCATTTTGCTCGATTATCAAGCATCGATCGCATATCCTGAGGAATATCCGTATTTTCTCCATCTACTAAGCTTCTGAATGAAAATAGAGGTGAAAACACTATAAATCCCTCTTTCAGAAATTTTCTAGAAGCATCGTTGTAGTTATCGGTTCTTTCAAAGTTACAAATCAGTTCTGGGCATCCTCCCCCTCCATGAAAGCTCAAGAGTAGTGGTGCTTTTTTACCTATAGCTTTAGGGATTAGATAAAGTCCATAACAATCCAGATTGACATCAACTGATATATATATTCTGTATATAAAACACAGATCATCCTCCCCTACATACTCCTCTTTAATCTTTGTTTCTTCAATATGATGAGGTGGAGGATAGCCGATAATTTTTTCTAACTCTTGACGATATTTTTCAGAGCTTTCTGAATATTTTTCTATACTTGAAAAGTCAGGATTAAAGCATTTATCACTTGCCAAATAACCATCCTTTATTATTTCTGATAAATAATTGACTAACTGATTATATTGATCGTGTCTAATTTTATTTGATTGATCAAAACTTTCATAGTATTTCTCCATACTAATTAACTCCCTTAAGTAGTAGTTTTATACCCATGGTCTAGCTCAACATCAATCGTTACTTTTGTTTGTGATTTTAAATTGATCTCCCTGTATTGTGGTCCATAAAGGCATTCTATTATAACAACCTGCTCATTATCATAGTTTATCTTATATATTGGTGCCGGAAATTTAACTGTTATGCATTTAGATGACTGAGATAAGAACTCCACAATTATTCGATGTTCCTCCATATCCCAAGCTATAGAAACTTCAATGCATCCTCTGCACAGGATTCCTGTAGCTTTACCTTTAGGCCACTTTTGGGGTAGAGCTGGAAGTATCTTTATCATACTCGGAGTTGAAAAAACCAACATTTCAAGAATAGCAGCTGTCAATCCCAAATTAGCATCTATTTGAAATGGTGCTTCCCTTCCCCATATAAATTTTTCTGAAATTCCTTGATTTCTTGAATCACTATGACAATTGAACAAGTTATCCACAATACATGACCTAGTTAGAAGTTCAATACTCTTTAAAGCCTTATCACCTTCACCTAATCTGGCATACTCATTTGCCATAAGTGAAAATGACCAGCCGGACTGTTGCACCAAACCAACTTGAAGTCTTTTATCAATGGCAATTCTACATGCTTCAAAATTTTCTAAATCGCTTTCTTCAGTAATTTCGATTCCAGGAAATAAAGGGTACATATGGGAATGATGTCTATGATGATAATTATCAGCAAAATCAGGATGTATCCATTCTTTTAATGCACCGTCCTCGTTTATTTCGTATGCCTTTATTTTTTTTAACATTCCCTTCCACTTAAAAACATTATCCTTATCCATATCAAGCAGCTCACATGCATGGCATAAATTATTAAGTACCTCTTTAATCATTGCAAAATCCATAGTTGAATTTATTGCTATTTTGATAATAGGATTATTAAACTCTTTGTCGGTCCAGTATTCAGGCGGAGTGTTTTCAGGAGAGTTGGATGGTGCAGAAACGAAAAATCCATCTTTCCCTTCAAATAAAAAATCCTCGTAAAACAGAGCTGTTTCCTTCATAAATGGAATTGCACGATCTTTTAAGAAATCTGTATTCTCAGTGAATAGATAATAATCATAAAACAACTGTGCAATCCATGCTGCTCCTCCGGTCCAATGTATACATTGCGACTGCAAATCTCTAATTATTCCTTTATTAGGCGATGTATATAGTGGAACATTAATGCCTCGACACCCAAAAAGCTTTGTGGCATTTTCCCGAAAATCATCCAGCAAGGATTCATAGTATGTAAAAAAGCATTCTGTAACCTCGGCTATATTTCCAGGTAATGCCTGCCAGTAATTCATTTCAATATTTATATTGTTAAAAAATGCACTGCACCATGCAGGAAAATAATTTCCATTCCATATTCCCTGTAAATTTGCAGGCAAACTGTTTTCTGAGGAACTACTAATAATAAGATATCTTCCAAAATTAAAAAGCTTTTCAATCAGTTCATTACTAATATTACCTTGGTATACATCAAGAAGGAGCTGTTCATTTGGAGTTTCGCAAGTAGTATTCTCAAGTTTAAAGCTCATTCTAGTGAAAATATTTTTGTGAATAACTACATGACGTTCATACAGTGTATTATAATCAGCAGGTAATCCCAATAGATTTTTCATCATCTCTTTTAATGCTTCTGTACTCTCATTATTTGCAAATAATGATATTAATATTAAGACTTTATTAGCATTCGTAATATTCAATTTCTTATTATTAGAGCTAACTTTACCTCCATCAGTGACTACATACGCTGTTCCACCGAATTCACCACCTGTTTTATACGTTCCAATAATTGTGGTAAAAGTATTTGTTACTGATTGGCTAAATCTAATTTGAGAATCTATATTATTTCCATTAAAATCAAATGAGTCATTTAAGTCATGAGGGGCTAAATGTATATCACAATTTATTTTTTCGAGATTGGAAGCTTGAATAGAATAGACTACAACATTGTCAGCTTTTGATACAAATAGTTTTCTTTCAAATGTAGTAGCTCCATCCTTCCAACTCACTACAATTTCTCCAGTATCACAAGATAGAGTGCGTTTATATAACTCAAACTCGTTTTCGGATTTCATTTCAACCTTCATATCAAATGCTGGATGATAATATGGCATTGAAGGTTCATAACCCAAATCTTTAAATTTTTCAGAAAGAAAACTATCAGCTTCGAAATATCTCTTTTTTTCAAGCAACTCCCTTAATCCAGAAAGGTTATTTGAAATATTGGGGAGGATCATTTCGCTCCCTTCATGCCAGAGCTCCTCATGATTGAATAATATTGTTTCGTTGCAGATACTGCCATAAACCATTGCACCAATTGAACCATTTCCTGATGGAAGTGCATCTTGCCATCGTGTAGCTGGTTTAACCATTTTTAGCAAGTACCTCTTTGTATTATCATTTATCAATATATATGTACCCCCTATTCCTCATTTGGTTTTATTTAATGCAGTCTTGATGATTGTTATATATGCCCTCATAAGGTATAAAGGCAGTGTCTGAAGAATATCCTGCTTTTTTACCTTATGAGAACATTTACATTAAATTAATGTTTATAAGATCATTAATTATTGTAGACTTCGAACTCCAATATGGAGGGTCCCATTGATCCGTTAATATTGAGAATATTGAGTCTTACCTTGCTGCCGGTTACTGAGTTAAATGTATTTGCCTGATCAAGGGTGGGAGTCGTTCCACTATATGCATCAAGCCAACTGCTTCCATTCCAGTATTGTATCTTATAGTCCTTAATTCTCTGCCCACCCGCATCAAATTGCTTAATAACTGTTTTATTAAAAGTAGTATTTATTCCAAAGTTTACTTCTAACCAGCCGCTTGTGGTTGCATCGTTGGTTGCCCATCTCGTCAATCCATTTTCATCTATCGCTTTTGAACCATCATACTGAGGATTGTTATTGTAGTAATCACTAGTAGTGGCATTTTTATTTAATACAAGATTTATTGGTTGTGATACATGCTCGATATAGACTTCAAACTCCGATATGGAGGGTCCCATTGATCCGTTAATATTGAGAATATTGAGCCTTACCTTGCTGCCGGTTACTGAGTTAAATGTATTTGCCTGATCAAGGGAGGGTGTGGTTCCACTATATGCATCAAGCCAACTGCTTCCATTCCAGTATTGTATCTTATAATCCTTGATTCTCTGCCCACCCACATCAAATTGCTTAATAACTGTTTTATTAAAAGTAGTGTTTACTCCAAGGTCTACTTCTAACCAGCCGCTTATGGTTGCATCGTTGGTTGCCCATCTTGTTAATCCATTTTCATCTACAGCTTTTGAACCATCATACTGAGGATTGTTATTGTAGTATTCACTAACTGTTACAGTTTTATTTAACGCAAGATTGCTGTTCCCATATACCTCAAATTCCCATATAGTAGGAGCTGCACTTGCACTAAGTATATTAAGTCGTATCTTACTTGCCGTTACAGGAGTAAAGGTATCCTGCTGAATATAGTCAGGATTATTACCACTATATGCATCTTGCCAATTAAACCCATCCCAGTATTGTATTTTATAATTCTGAATACTTTTAGTATTCGTCCCACTTGCGGTTTCATAATCATACTGCCTGAACCTAGTTTTATTAATTGACATATTAGAACCTAGATCAACCTCAATCCAACAGTTTGTAGTGCCGTCACTTGTAGCCCAGCGAGAGGCCGTGTTTCCATCTACAGCTTTTGCACCGCTATATTGAGAATCATTGTTATAATAGTTGCTGACTGTAACCTGCTTATTTAATGCAAGATTATTCATCGTATCCCTATATATTTGAGTCCCTATAGCATTTAATTGAGACAAATACGAATCCCATATAAGCCCACAATTTCTAATTGGAACATCTAATTGTATTACTCCACCATTATCTACAATATTCTTGAATCGGCTGGTTATAAACGAAGTACTGTACCTTGGACCTTTTTTTCCAACAAGTTCTGGTGGTATATATCCACCCAAACTGTCATTATATCCATCTTTCCCCCACCAATTACTCATAAAAGAAGTAATACTCCACTGCTCATTATAGCTCCCATTGTTTATCCACTGCCCATTACAATTTGCATATATTTCATTGATTTCACCCGCAGTATAATTTTCTCCTCTACCTGTAGCTTGAATTCCAATACCAGGATTAAAGCTTATAGCAGCAGTTGGGTTTCCTGCATGAACCGCATCGCTCAAAGGCTGAGTTACTTCTGTATGTCCATAATATCCATCAAACCACCATCCAGATATTTTGTTTCCATAGCGCGTTGACCATTCTCTAATTACATTAGCCCAACCATCTGGATTTGAATAGTCATCACCAGGCTTTGCACAAGGTATATAAAGCATAAGTTTTATTCCTCGTGGGCTAAGAGCATTATATAAATCATTTACTAAATCACGAGTAGTACTTCTTGCAGGACTATATCCCATAAGTGAATCGTACGTACTATTAGGAGTACATATATATCCAGAATTCTGTCCAAGTGTTAATACAGCAAATCCTACCTTTGCTGTTGCTAGTTGATTAGCCAATCCATTAACGTCAAAATTACTTACCATGTTATTCCATGTAGTACTATTCATAGTTAATTTTGTCCACGTAGGTTGTGTTTCATCTGTTCTATCATCAGCCATGTAGTCTATCCATACTCCCCATTTGGCATTATACATCCAGTCTGTATCAGCAGCATAACTATTCTTAGGTATTAGTATAAGACTGATAAACATTGCTACAACTATTACTAACATTAACCCCTTATTAATTTTAACCATAAAATTACCCCTTTCACTCTATTCTAGTTTAATAAACTTTTTATCCTTCTATCTGCTTTATCCTAAAGCACCACGTCTTGCAAGTTGTAAAATTATTAATTTTTTAAAGTATTTTGCAAATCCTTCTAAAATAAAATCCATTCAAACAAGAAATGTCTGTTCCCTTGTTACAATTTCCTTTAGTCCTTGAACGGACTAACCTTTAACCGCACCCGAAGTCATACCTGAAACAATTTGCTTCTGTGCAACAAGGTATAGAGCCACTACCGGCAATAGTGTCAGTATTATTACCGTACATACCAGATTCCAATCAGATTGCTTTTGCCCGAAATAACTGTACATGTTGATAATCATACCCATTTTCTTAGAACTGTTTAGGATATATAAAGGTATTTTGAAATCATTCCATGCTCCTAAAAAATTCAGTAATGCTCCTGTTACAGTTACAGGCTTTAGCAATGGAAATATTATAGAGTAAAACAGTCTGTAGCCACCGCACCCATCAATTATAGCTGCTTCATCTATTTCTCTGCTTATTGTACCGAAAAAACCATAAAATAGGAAGAATGCAAAAGGTATACCTAGGGCAGCTGTAACGAGCACAGTGCCAACGAATGTATTTGTTAGATTAAGGTATTTTAATATAAGAATTATAGGAACAATGTTTAAAGGAGCCATAAGTCCCACAAAGAAGTATCTATGCAAAAATACGCCAAATTTGCTTCTATTTCTAGAAATAACAAAAGCTGCAGAAGCAGTAAACATTATACTCAAAATAGTTGGAAAAGTAGATAAAATAATACTATTAAAAAATGCGCGTCCCAGATGAGATTCATTAAATACAGTTACATAATTTCCCCAATGAAATATACTTGGTAGCACAAGATCAAATTTTGCTGCTTCCTGGCTAGTTTTCAGTGTATTTAACAGGATAATGGAAAATGGTATAAGAATAATTAAACTCAGGAGCCAACCAATTGTTACTCTTAAATATAAATACAATTTCTCTTTTTTCATAATCCCTCAATCTCCCTCTTTGATAGCTGAACCTGCATTGTGAAAGCTATTAAAAGCGTTATCACAAAAACAATAACTCCAACCGCAGAAGCAAGTCCGTACCTTCCTGATGAAAACTCTCTGTAAACCACGGTATTCAGAACCTCTGTCTTGTTTCCCGGCCCACCGTTGGTAAGGGAAAAAATTATATCAAACACATTTAGTCCATGTATTACATTTAATACAGCATTTATTGTAATGGAAGGTATGATGCAAGGAAGTGTAATATGCAAAAATTCTTTCCACTTGCTTGCTCCATCTATACTTGCAGATTCATAATAAGCTTTTGGTATCATTTGTAACCCAGCAATAAATATTACCATATTCATTCCAATGTATCTCCATACCTCTGTTGCCATTACAGCAGGTAGTGCAAATGTATTATCAATCAACCATGCACGGGATAAAGCATCAAGACCAAGAAGATTAAGAAAATTATTTAACACACCTGAAGGTTGATAAACAGATGTGAATATATAACCTATAATGAGTGGTGCCATAATACTGGGCAAGAAAAATATTGATCTTAGTAAACTCTTTGACCTGAATTCATTATTCAACAACATAGCCAGAGATATTCCAAATACTACTTCTAAAATTGAAGTAACCCCTGCAAAAATAAGAGTAGTAAAAATGGGTGAAATGTAAGTTTGTTTCTCGTCAATAAAAATCGTCTTAAAATTAGCCAATCCTATAAAATCAGCATGAAACATATTCATCATATTCCAATTAGTAAATGAAAACCAAATACCCATTACACATGGAAGAACAAAGAGTATTGAATATAATAAAAATGCAGGCATTATCAAGCTTTTTTTATATATCTTGTTGTAATACATATAAAGCCCCCCCCTATGTTTTTTTATTTAGAAAGCAGCCTCTATTAATACAAACCGTTAAAATCTGTACCCAATTGAGACTGCTTTCTAATTTTAACTGCTTTATTTTGCTGAACTTATAGCACCAACTGTTTTTGCTCTGTCATTGTCTATATCTGCAAGTACTTGTTCAGGTGTTTTTGAACCTAACATCAGTCCCTGGATATCTTGACCAGCTAAACCTCCATTTAGGTAGCTTACAGAGTCACCTATACTTGGGAATATCCCGTCTGTAGCTTGAGCCATAACTGACGTAAGAGCAGCTGTTTCATTACCTTTAGCTGTTTTAAATGTTGATGCAGCCAAATCAGCTCTTGCAGTATAGAAAGCCTGGAGATTTTCTGGTTTTGTGAGAAAATTGAAATAATCTTTTACAACATCAAGATTTTTAGAATCCTTATTTGCTATATGACCTACTCCTGTTCCAATTTCCCAAACTTTCATATTGTCATAGATAGGATTTGGAACCATAAGCCATTTTTCAACAGGTCCAGCTGATGGAGTTTTCGTTACTATTTCATTAGCAAAAGCTGTATATGCAAATACAAAACCATATTTACCTGACGCCATAGCTGCATCTGCCTGACCCCAGTCCTGAGCAACCCAATCCTTCTGGAAATATCCTTTATCATTCAATTCTTTAAAGTTTTTAAGAGCTGTCATTATCTCTGGGACTACTCCAAGTTTAATCTCGCCTTTATTCATCATATCGAATGTTCCAACATTATTTTTCTCAATAGCTCCGCCATTTGCAGTAAGCCATCCATTTAACCACCATGTAGCTTTACCTATTCCATACAAAGGAGTTATTCCATTTTTCTTTAACGTATCACATGCAGCTGTGAACTCAGTATATGTTGTAGGAGCTTTTATGCCATATTTAGTAAGTAATTGAGAGTCATACATCAAACCCCAACCATCGGCTCCCCAAATAGACATGCTTACAACTTTTCCATCTTTTGTAACTCCTGGTTTCATAAAATCAGTTATCTGAGACACCCAGGGTTCGTTTGATAAATCTGCTGCATATTTGTCAGGGAAATATACGTCCATTTGTAATCCTGTTGGACACATGTAAATGTCAGGACCATCGCCGGAAGCAAGCTTTGTTTTAACAACATTTGGATATTGGTCATCAGGGCTTACTTGGATGTCAACACTATTTGTTGTCTCAGTTTTAAATTTTTCTGCCAATGCTTTGTCAATATCTTTTATAAAGTTCTGTGAGGCAGCAAGAGTAATTGTTACATTTTGTTTTGCTGCTGGTGTCGTTGTTGCCAGTGATGTAGTTGCTGCTTGTTCGCTCTGTGTTGATGCTGTGTTATTTGCTGTAGATCCACAGCCTACAAACAAACTTAACATCATTACTACTGTTAATACTACACAAGCCATTGAAACGATACTTCTTTTTTTCATAATATTAATCCTCCATTTGATATTATTTCTTTGGAATTGATTCATTCCTATAACGATATGATAAACTTTATATAATAAAAAGTATTTAAACAAAAGCATCTTTTTCATGTGGATTTTCTTATTTTAGATTAGTTTAACTTATAGATATCTCAAAATATTCATATAAAAAATTTCAAACAAGACAAGGTTCATAAAATTGTGATAGAATTAAATTCGTCTTGCTTTATCACAGTCTGAATTGTATTACAACTGCTTAATTATAGAAAGGGTTATTATGTTCAAGTCAATTCAATCAAAGCTCTTTATAACTTATTCAGCATTTATTTTATGCATTATTCTGGTGTTTGTATCAGCCTTTTATATATACACATCCAAAGCCATGGAAACTAAAGCCTCCGAATCATTATATAGTCTTTCAAGCAACATATGTATTCAGCTTGATACCGAGCTAAAAAATATGAGTTCTTTAACCCAAAAAATTTGGTTTTCTCAGCCACTGAAAGATCTTTTATACTCTGATTTATATACAATAAGCGGTGATTCTATGGTCAAGCAGAGAAAACTTAACGAAATAATATATTCAATTGCCGGACCTCAATTTCCGGTAACTCAAATAAATATTATTCAATTGAATGGAAGTTATTTTGGAATAGGCAATAGCTACGATTATACGATATTACCTGCTAGTGATATTTTGAGCCTTCCTTGGCTTATGGATGTTATTAAACTTGATGGAAAGAAACTTATAACAATTCCTCATAAAGATGAATGGAAGCGTCATGACAATACCGTAATTTCAGTATCTAACGCATATTCATACATTTTTGGTGAAAAAGTGAACACTATTATTGAAATACAACAGAACTATACCATTTTTGCTGGCATAATAAATAAAGCATTAAGTACTCTTGATTCAAAAGGAGCTTCAAAAAATAATGTATATATTTTTGACTCAAAAGGACAAACAATCTACCCTATTAATACAAACTTAAATAAAAGTAACGACATAGTAAAATTCTATTCAAGTACAATTAAGACTAATAAAAAGCAAACCCAAACCTTTACTGTTGAAAACCCATATACTAACGCTAAGGAAATAGCTGCTTTCACCCACTCAGATTTTTCTGACTGGACTATTCTAGTGTCAGAACCTGAGAGCCTGTCAGTAAGCCCTGTAATCAAGCTAAAGAACAATACTATTTTAGCCACTCTTGTTATTCTATTGATAACTCTGATTTTATCATACTTTGTATCAAGAGGCCTAACCACTCCTATTAAAAAGATTTATAAGAACATTAAAAATCTAAGTCTTAGTTCCCTTCCAGAAAATGCCTCACTTCAGATCAACAGTGGTATAAATGAGCTCGAGGAATTAAATTATTCTTTTTCTGAAATGTGTAAAAAACTGAAGATATCCCTCGAAGAAGTTGTAGCATCAAGATCTCAGGAAATAAAGGCTAATATGCTCGCACTTCAGTCGCAGATGAGTCCGCATTTCCTTTATAACACACTTACAAACATAAGTATAATGGCTGAAGATAAGGGAAATACTGAAATTGTCAAGACGTGCAAGGACCTTTCCTACATGCTACGGTATATATCTTCTGTAAGCACTGTTCCAGTAAGTATCAGGCAAGAACTTGAACAAACTCAGAAATTTATAGATTTAATGAAGATAAGATTCGAGGACAACTTGGTTTTTAATATGAATATTCCCGAAGAGTTACTTGATATATGCGTTCCTAAGCTGATAATTCAACCGCTTGTAGAAAACTGCACTAAATACGGCATTAGTATTTATCCTCCCTTGGAAATTAATATTGAAGGAATCTGCACCGGTAACAGTTGGAAAATAAAAATAAGGGATAATGGGACCGGATTTAATGATTCTCTCTTACTTGAATTAAATAACAAACTATCCTCAATAGATTTGAAAAGCTCTTCAACCGACCTTCAACTTGATGGAATGGGATTAATCAACATATGTGTTAGATTAAGAATTTTATATTCAAATGAAGCAGTTTTCACTTTAAGCAACCATCCTGATGGAGGCGCTGTTGTTACAATTGGTGGTAATATAAACAATACATAGGAGGATAAGTGATTATGTCTGGTAAAAACACCTATAAAGTAGTTGTTGTGGAGGATGAACCAAAGATTCTTAGGAACATTATACAAAAAATAGAAAATGCAGATACTTTATTTAAGGTGCATGGCAGTGCAAGCAATGGTGTTGACGCTATTGAACTAATAAATACAATCAAACCCGATGTATTGTTTACAGATATCAGGATGCCTATAATGGATGGTTTGGAGCTTATAAAGCATATAAAAACCGAACATCCGAATTTGCAAATTGTTATCCTTAGTGGATATAATGAGTTCGAATATGCACAAAAAGCAATTAAGCTAGGAGTTATTGATTATCTATTGAAACCTGTTGAAGAAGATTCTCTGAAAAAAACCTTAAATGGTATTAAGTCAAAGCTTAACTTGAAAATGAATACAGATGAACGAAATATATTATACTCTGATATAAATGGAGTTACTTATGATACTTCATTACCCTCTATCTTTGAGAATTCTCGTTTTGCTATTTTCTTGATTTGCATTGGTAATTTATCTAACTACTTAGACCCTCGTAGTCTACATAAATTATATAGCAGTCTTTGGAGTAATATTACATGGGAAGATATTTTAAATGACATCATAAAAGCAGACTATAAGTGGTGGGTTGTTGACGAAAAACAACCCAATCAGAAATTTCTTGTTCTTTCAGTTCCAGATACACAGATTGATAATTTAGCATCCTATGCTTCTTTACTAAAACAAACTCTGTCCAGTCATATTGATTCCTATTCTGTAAACATATGTATGAGTGAACAACTCATTCCATACTCAGAAATATGGAGTGCAGCTCAGAATTTAAGAATGACTGTTGATAAGGGATTGGTAATGGGAGAATCATCAGTTATCACTCCAGCTTCATTGAATAAAATATCACAATTGCCCATTCTTTTAGACATGGCAGCACAAAACAAGCTTTCCATTCTAATTCAGACAAATAATAGAAATATTTTATTTCAAGAGCTCACTGGTCTATTTGACAAGTGGATCCAATCAAGTTATCCTCAAAGGATGATTGAGAAAACCTTATACAATTTGATTAGGCATACCTATTCTCAGTCTGCCTCTATAACAGAGATGGAAAATATTCATGTGGAATATGAATTAAGTGAAAAATTTGCCATTTCACCTAATTTTAAAAGTATATATAAAGATATTCTATGTATCTTTGACAACATATTGTTATCAGACAAAAAGGACAGTGATAATACAGAGGAACTGGTAAGCCGTATTGAGGATTACATACGGTTACATTACTCTGAAACAATCAGCCTTGAAGATGTATCCAATAAATTCAACTTTAGTATTTCTTACATCTCTAAAATATTCAAAAAATACAAGGGTGTGAGCTTTCTCCAATACCTTATTACTTTTCGCATCAATAAAGCAAAACAGTTAATGGAGAGTCAACTGAAACTTGAAATAAAGGATATCAGTGAAATTGTGGGATATACTGACCAACATTATTTCAGCAGGATTTTTAAGAATGTTACTGGTAAAACTCCTTCAGGATATAGAAATTGGATCGCTATCAGTAAGAAATGAATTCATATTTACTACTGTTTACCAGTTCCTGGAATCCATATAAACTACTAACCTAATTGTTCGTAAATTAAGTTGAAATATACATCCATCTTACTTTATAGATGATTGTATATTTCAACTTTTTTCTTTAATTCTTCCTCTGCTGCCTCCCTTGATCATCAATATAATAATTATATTTCATATTCATCTATGAAACTGCAGCAAATTCTAATCCTTTAGCCTTCAGCTCTGAAATTAACTAAGGAAACAGCTCTACTGTAAACTGGGTGTCATTGTATGTTTAGTGCCTAATAAATAGCCCTTAGTATATTAAAATTATTTGTCTAAAGTTAATCTACCCTACAAATTGGAATTTACAGGGCTTCGCATTATTGTGCTCATAATCTTACAGAAAAACTGAAATTAACCTCTTTTACTAATTTCAATTGTTCCTGCAGGAGCTCTGTCATTTCATCAATTTGCTGCCTCTAGCCTTGTCATTACGCATTATGCAGTATAGATCATTTTTAATTCTTATATATTCCAATCCAGCTCCAAGCCATCCTTGAAAGCAAAGGTCATCGTATCCTCTGAATGTATAGTTACCGTATTAATAGTATCATTCCACAGCTCCTCATCAAATTCAGTAAGCCACATCTCACTCTTCTCCAGTTTCTTAATAAATACCACTATACTTTCATGCTTGGCATTACGCTCCAGGCGCTTATTATTGATTTCTATAAAGCCATTTTTAATGGTTTCATAGCGGTGTAATGCTGTTTGTATTCTGCTTGGTCAAGAGCAGAATACGCGTTTTCCTCTTACGTTTTCAGAAATACCACGGCTTTCCTCTTGTGTTGTCTGTGGGAACACATCCATCGGATAAATTTCGATTATTTCATATTCACTCTTTTTCATCTAATTCAAATGTCTAACTAACATTGAAAGATTGTGATTAAAACCCTGTTAATTATTAACGTATATCAGTTTATTCTGATATGTCTATAAAAATAATACAGAAGTTTTTATTTAAATGCCATTTATAATCCAAGCCATTAGAGAATATAATATAAAACACCTTCTCTAAGTCTTTTTTTTAGCCGCGTAACAAAGAAATATTTTAGCCGCTAGAGTTGGTATATACAATGTTTCAAGCAATGCTCATTTGTTTCGAAGGTAAAGGCTATAATTAACAACTTATGTTACCATTGGCAGGTATCACATTTGCTAAAATTATTAATTGTTGATAAAGTCAGCAATTAATAATTTACTTTTTAGTATGGTAAAATAATCTCATAAAGGATTGGTGATAGAATATGAAATGGGAAGAAATAAGGCAGGCTTATCCTCATCAATGGCTAAAGTTGAATATTCTTGAAAGCCATGTTGATGGAAATAAAAAAGTTATTGATGATATGGAAATCATAAATGCAATTGGGTGTAATTCGGAAGCAGGAAGAGAGCTTGGAAAATGCAGAGGAAATGAAGCTGTTTATCATACTTTCAATGAAAAGATCTATTACAGAATCAAAAATATCTTTGGATTCAGGATGGCAAAATAGATGAAATATATAAATTTTATGGACTTATTTGTACTGATATTGCTATTAATTTCAGAGGTAAAGAAAAAATTCTAAAAAATGTAGTAATAGATACTGGAGCTGTACAGTCAATTATAAACTCCTCATCTGTAAGTGATATTAATATTGAACCTGAAACTTTAGAAGAGTTAAACACTACTCATGGTATCGGTGGAGAAATGTTCTTTTTTCAAAAGTTGTTGATTCAATTAAAATCTCAGAATGTCAATTTGAAAACATTGAGCTTTATTTCGGCGAGATAGACCCCAAAGGCGAACTTATGGAATTAATTGGTCTAGACCTTCTTGAGAAGTACCGAGCATTAATTGACGTAGAGCTTCCAAGTGTTACAATGAAAGCCACTTAATCCGCACATGAATTCATCTTATGTTTTCTTATTCATTTCCTATGGCTAATTTATCTACCTATTTTAAATATCCCCAAGATGTCAGAACTTTAATTTATACAACTAATATCGTAGAAGGATTCAATCGCCAAATGCGTAAGGTTACAAAGAGTAAGCCCGTTTTTCCAACAGATGATAGCCTTATCAAAATCCTTTATTTGGCTATGATTGATGTCATTAAAAAATAGGCCCAAAGCATGTGGGACTGGGGCAAAATACATTCTCAATTAGAAATTCCCTTTGCAGAGAGATTGAACTAAAAACTTTTGAAAACGACTTAATTAAGAGTGGCTTTATTGACATACACCAAATTACGGGTATAATTCAAATAAGGGTCAGTTGCTTATTTTTAGCACCCAACCCTTAAATAATAACTACATATTCAACATCAATTTTACTGTTTACACAAAACTTGAAACGGACTCGCAACGATAATGAAACATGCATATGAATGTCCGATTAAATGTACTTTAATGTCATCTTACCAACAATACAAACCATGATTTTTATTAAACAAGACAGGGTAACCCCTGCCGTGTTTAACTTTTATGTCATTTGCCTTCAACTTCAAACTGTTTTTCTTTGTGCTTGCTACCTTCCATATACTTCAATTTCATCCATAAACAACCAATCTGCATTACTTCCATATGCTTTGGTTGCCCTTACCTTGACATATCTGGCTGTCGTATCGGCAAAGTTCACTTTGTACCAGTTGTCTGCAGCCGTAGTTGACAGCCCTTTTTGAGTAAAATTTATACCGTCTGTGCTAGTATATACAGCTATACTTTCCGGTGAATAATTGTGTGTGGTTCCATTATATTTTAAAAACCTTACTGTGTTTAGTGTTTTATTTGTACTTAAATCAACAGTTGTATCAACATTAATAATTTGACCGTTTGCTATGGAGTATCCATAAGATTTCCCGTCACTGAAGGCTCCGGCAATTATTCCGTTGGTTGATTCGGCATTACTTGTATCGGGGTAAGCTGTTGCAGGCAGTACCTCCTTATTATAGGTTTTTCCTGATGCAACATTGGTAACTAAATCCGTACCAAATGCTTGAAGTTCATCTATAAACAACCAATCCGCATTACTTCCATATGTTTTGTTCGCACTTACCCTGACATATCTGGCTGTGATATCAGCAAAATTCACTATGTACCAGTTATTTTCAGCCGTAGTTGTCTGCCCTTTTTGAGTAAAATATATACCGTCTGTGCTAGTATATACAGTTATACTATCCGGTGAATAATTTTGTGTACTTCCATTATGTTTTAAAAACTTGACCCGTTTTAAAGTATAATTTGTACTTAAGTCAACTGTGATATTAGCAGTAATACTTTGTCCGCTTGCTATCGGGTAACCGTAAGAATTACCGTCAGTAAAGGGTCCGGCGATTATTCCGTTGGTAGATTCGGCATTACTTGTATCAGGGTAAGATGTATCAGTCTGCACTTCCTTATTATAGGTTTTTCCTGATGAAATATTGGTAATTGAAGTAGGAACATTAGTTTCATCCACTAAGAAAGCATCCACATCAATATAGGTTCCACTTTTCTTTATACCCTTTATTGTATGAGTACCCGACGTTAATCCTGTATTACTGAATACTACCTGCTGAGTAAGGGTATCCGAATTGTAACAGTTCACTGTTTGCTGGAAAACATTATCAATATAAATATCTACAGTTCCGCAGTTAGTTCTTTTATTTGTAATGTACTGCACGCCTGTCCCTGTAAATGTAAACTCAAAATAGTTATCATTTTCTAGCATAAAGTGTATATCATCCTTAAACTCTCCGACTCCTCTATTACGGTCATAACCCCAGCTGTCTCCACCATATAATATTTTGGTATCAGTATCATTGTGCGTTAAAGTGGTTATATCCGGTATCTGTGTGGGTGGTACAGGCGATAGGTTTGTTCCTTTGTATACTTTAATGGCATCCACATCGATATATGTCCCACTTCTTTTTACACCTTTTATTGTATGCGTACCAAATGTTAACCCTGATTTACCGAATACCACTTGTTGAGTAAGGAAACCTGGATTGTAGCAGTCCACTGTTTGTTGGAATACATCATCAATATAAATGTCTACAGTTCCATCGTTATATCTTCTGTCTGAAATGTATTGCACGCCTGTCCCGGTAAATGAATATTCAAAATAGTCACCATTAGCGGTCACATTATGTATGTCATCCCCATATTCGCCAGCTCCTCTGTTACCGTTATAACCCCAACTGGATCCAGTGTATATTATGTTTTTGTCGGTATCATTTACTGTGAAACTACAGTTCGTAGCACCGGTTATTGCGTAAAGCTTCCCTTCTCCAGGTAAAAATGTAGCAGATATATTACCTGTTGAACTGTTGTAGTTGGTAGCCACCTCTTGCCCTGTGCTTTTAGAAACCTCAGTAATATTTGATGGCTTGGCGGGAATATTGAAGCTCAGTGTCTGGCTGCTTGAATAATCATCATTGACCACCATCACATATTCTCTGCCGGCTGCATTTTTAAAATGCGATATTATATGATTATTAGTTAAGTTAGTGGGCTGCCAGAAATAGCCAGCCGGCACAGGATTGGTCCCAGTGGGCAACCACAAACCTGCATGGTATACCTCAAGTGAATCCAAACCTATAAGCGTCGGACCCAGCTTTTCAATCTCCGCATTTGTGTTCTGCAAGTATGAATATACAGGTGATGGAGTTCCATCTTTACCAACAACGGCATACGGCATATCAGTGTTGGATTGCGGCACCCACCAAACAAATGTAAAATATCCTTTAACACCATATGCGACATTCGTATAAATATTCCATCTCACTTCATTCTGATTAGGCAAACGAACTCCAGGAAAATTTGACGTCTGTAAATAAGCCATTGTATTCTTGACCCCGTACTTTAAACATACTTCTCTAAATATTTCTGCATTCTCGTAATAATCAGGGCTTGTTCCACCTCCAGCCGGTAAGGGATAGAAGTCATAACTCAGGCTCTTAAGGTTTTGGGCACCAGCTGTATTAATAGTACGAATCACATAATCTCTATAATTTGTATATCCCATTCCACCATATGCATATATAGGCAGTATATTTAAGCTGTTATTTGAATTTGGCTTGTAGTGTAAAAACCTTTTATTTGCATATCCAGCCCTATCAATTTCATTAGTGGTATTTCCTGGCTCATCAAAAGCGACATATCCATCTGTCGCCGGATAGTTATTATAACTTGTGGTTACAGCACTTATAATTGAATCAATCTGAGCATGGGTATAATTCTCATACCACCAAGGTCTCGTTCTTATATCGGAAACCTGGACTTTAACACCGTATTGATTAGCCAGTCCCAGTATTTGCTGGATAGAGGCTTCATAGTTTGATGAATACCCCCAAGAAAGCTGTAATTCGTTTATATGAGCGTTAGCGAGATACTGAAATTGTGTCGAGTTTATATTCGCCCCCTCAGGATTACCGTATGCGCCTATAAAAAACCTATCTTGTGCAAACACCTGTGTAACTGAAAAAGCCAACACACATATAACCACAGCCACCAAAGTTATAAATACCTTCAACTTTAAAATTTTCGCCATATTCTAACCTCCTAATACATATTTTGTTAACAATACCATCTTGATTTTGTATTAAATCGTGGAAGATCCAACAATGTCGTCTTTGCAGCGTATTTATGATGAATTCAAACACCTCCATGATTTGTATCCACCTTTTTCATCTTCCTATAATTCCGGATATAAAATACACTTTTCACCTTTATCAAGATTTAATATTATGTTTTCTCCGATTTCACACTGAACAATAGTTTTTCGACCACTTTTCTCAAGAACTAAAACAGACTTATCAAAACTATTATTTACTATGTATTTCCAATCCTTTGAGGCTTCAAGAAGTATTGATACAAGCCTCCCCGATTTCATTTCCGACGAAACAAGAATTCCATTCCATCCCCTGAATTTATTGAAGTAAATACTTTTCTTTTTCCACTCCTCAGGAATAGCAGGAAATACTTTAATCACACCTGATTCAGTTTTAAGTAGCATTTCCTGGAGTGCATCAGCAGCGCACATATTCGTTTCAAGTGTAAACGGCCTGTAATGCCACCATGATACCCCTCTTTTCTTGTAATCACCATTTAAATTGAACCCATTGGGGGAACAGAAATTTTCCCAAAACAGCTTCAGATGGTAAGCCGCGCCCTCTCCATTTCCTTGAACGGCATAAAGCTCAGCCATCCATGTAAATGAAAAACCGATCCACAAGCCGGTCCCAAGCTGCTCAAGGTTACTGATTGTAGCATCGATTATCTCCCTGTCCCGTTCATCTGTATTATACGCAAGCAATCTCAAGGGATAAATCGCCATTGCATGTGAAAAATGCCTATGACTCTCCTTCAGGCTTTCATCACTGCTTAGCATTAAAACATTATGTTCATTAACCATCATGTCATCAAGTAATTGAAGCTTATTCTTCCAAATCTCTGCTTCACCGTTTTGTAAAATCCGGGAAATTTCAGTCAGGGTTTTAAACATGTATATAAGCAGCGACAGGTCATAGTTGCTGTTAGGCTTCAACCAGGCTTTAATTTCATCATCATGTATTTCCGGAGAGGAAGAGAGCGGAAGCTTCAATTTCCCATCTTCATTAGGCTTCAGCCATCTCATCACACACATGGCTGTTTCTTTAAAATATGGATATACTTTTTCCTGTAAAAATTTATCATCTCCCGTATAGCGCCAATGCATTTCAAACGCTTGGCAAAGCCATATCTGATTTGTAAGGGTCAAAGAATACATCGGCCATCCGCCAATAGGCTTACCTTTAATGGTCATAACCGAAGGAAGGCATAAACCAGGAGCGTCAAAGAAGCTTTTAGCAAATTCCCTCGCTTCATGCGAAAGGTCCCATAGAAAATCAATAAAGCTTTCACCCTCTTCTATATGGTTGGCTTTGAGATAATGCCAATAGCTCATCTGGGTGTTCAAGTCGTTATGATAATCTCCCTTCCACGGCGGCAGCTCACCTTCATCCGCAGTCCACACACCTTGGAGGGGCATAGGCGGCGAGCCTTTCCTGGAGCACGAACCGAATAGATAATTCGTAAGATACCACTGCTTTTCAAACATTTCATCAGGCAGACTCAGAGAACTTTTTCCCCAATACCTTTTCCACCAATCCGTATGGCTTTCCAATGCTTTTTCATAGCCTTCAAGCGACGCCTCTTCAATAAGGTTTTTTGCTTCTTCAACCCATGCTTCCCCATCATTACTGCACCCTATATAAAATACAAAATCCTTGCCATGGTCAAAGCTTTTTTCCTGAATAAATACGCCATATTCCAATTCCTCTACAGTCTTCTGAACAAACCATTTAATCCCGTCTTTCTCTCCCCACTCTCTTGGTGGATAAGCAAGCTGCATAAGGGATCCTTTGGGTATCTTCCTTTTATTTGCATCCTTATCTGATTTATCATTGCCTAAAATGCTAAAATCAGGGGCTACAATTTTAATATCAGGTTTAATATCCGGAATTTCACCGTCACTCTTCAGGCGGATCCAGCCGAACTTTTTTTCTGCATGCAGTAATATCCCTACTAAAATATTTCTGGATCCGAAATTCAATGCCACCTCAACAGTTGCAGAATCAAGTAAAAGCCTACTTTCAACCTTGTCAGGATTGCGGCCGAAGTTAATTTCCAACCGTCCTGCCGGAATCTTTGTTGGAGTAGGATGAGAATAGCTGTCAAACTTTTCCTTTATCTCATCCTGTTTTTCTTCGCTGACAAGTTCTATCAGCTTTTTATAGTTGAAATCCTTACTTAGTGTTTCCTGCGCTGGACGATTATCCCAAAGGTCTCCCCTATCGAGGCTGAGCTTTAACGGTTGTCCGTCTCCCCACACAAGGCAGCCTATAAGTCCGTTCCCTAAAGGAAGAGCTTCATCCCATCTCATTGCCGGACTGTTGAAAACAAGATCATTACAGCTTCCAGGCATTATTACTTTCATATTCTCCATATAATTCTCCCATTAATAGTAAGTCTTAGTTGTTTGTAAAATGCTGTAGCCCTTGCCTTTAATGGGTTGTAGCACCTGTATAGAAAAACATTCAATACTTCAAATACCCCATGGTTTGTGGTAATCTTAAAACAAGAGACAACCACACCATTAGAGCAGATTAATCAACTTCTATATTGATTAATTAGTAAAATTTACACAAATCTTCGCTCATAATCCCACTAATAAGTCCAGAAGTTACTTCAGCAACTGTCCAGCCCGATTCTATCGCCCATGGTCCCCATCCTGCATCTGCTGCCAGTCCATAAACCTCCATCAACTCCACATCCAAGGCCCTAGTCCATGTCCCATTTATCATCCTGTCACTGCTGTGTATCTGGGCAGATACAAAAAACTTTGCAATGTCCACCCATAATTCTTTAAAATAAGGGTCTTTTGTAACAAAATATGCCTGTATAAAACCCATAGGAAGCCAGTTAAGTGAATAGAGTAAATCAACTACCGGGTCGCCATTCTTTGCCAGAAGTGAACTCTCTGCACTCTCTTTGATATCGGATTTATAGCCAGTGTCCCATTCCAGATAACCCCCTGAAGGATGCTTAAATCTTACAAGGTCTTCAGTTACCCTATATAGCCAGTCTTTATGCTTTTTATCACCAGTTACCCAGTACAACCATGCTAATGGCATTATAAGCCTGCATATTTCCTGTGTTTCACTGTGTTCCCTTATGGTTTCGGGATAGGCTGACATTAGTGTTTCCAATCCTTTTATACCTACACTTTTAAACTCCTCAATACCTGTGATTTTATATGCGAGTAATAATGAACCCATATAATACGCATTGTAATGTGCACTTATATGATTTGTAGGTGTCGATGCCAGTTGTTGAAGTCTTTCTTCGGTCAGCTCACTATTATCTGTCCTATATACACGAGTACCATCTGTACCTGTGGTTCTAACCAAGAAATGCAGAGCCTCAACACATTCCTCCAAATAAGTTTTATCACCTGAATATAAACACTTAAGAAGTTGAGATATCAGTACTCTGGCAGAATCGTCCTGATAACAAGTCCCCCATCCAGTCTGGGTCCATCTCAACATTCCCTTTAATGGACCTTTTTCTTTGTATTGAAAAACATCAAAGCATAGTGATATTAAATTATCAGAAATCTCTTTACTCTTCATATTCTTGCTCATTAGATATTTCATAAAAAAAGCTAAGGAAGTTTCAGCGGTACAATCGTTTCTTACCCCGGAAAGAACACGTTGTTTTCCATCTGGATAAATTTCAGTGGCAGGACCTTCCATTACACCATCCAATCCGTTATTAATAAGTATTCCTGCCTCATCAAACCATGAAATAGAATTGTTAATACATTCTTTTACCTGTTTTTCAAAAGGTATTGTACTGTCAAATGATTTTAAGTGATAAGGTATATTAAGCACGCCAACATCAATTTCTTCACCGCATATCCAATTGAGTATATACTTTACAAGGCTTTTCCACCTGTCTGCAGGTGAAAATCTGGCTTTTACAAAATTTTCAATTCTGAAATTACATATCAGTAAGTTTTCAGGATCATCAAACCACAATGCCATGTCGGAAATCTCACTAAGCAGCTTGTCGTCTACTATGGTCCTGCTGTGATCCCTTGATTTGGTATACTGAAGTATGGGCCTTTTCTTCGCACCTGAAAAATCAAATGGTTTTATTCTTGAATTACACTGGTCGTCAAGTAAATCACCCTGTTGTAATGTTCCAAACTTACCATCTTCCGCACAGAATACCAATTTTTCAAATCTTGTAGCTTCAGGGGATGCAAAATAAATATGTCCTATGCTTGCACAATACTCACTGAATACCCTTTTGCCAGAATTTATATACCTTTCAATAATTACTCTGTCCCTGGAACGAAATAATATTGGTTGTTCAGTAGAGCCTCCCAGAATAACTATGGAAAAAAAGGAATTCAAATCATTTTTGCCAATATCATCCGGCTTCATAACCTGTATTGTGATATTTGATTTTTTTATTACATCTAAAAAATCACTTTCACCATTTGTAATTATTCCAATAATTTTTTCTGTCATATATTTTCCATCTCCTTATATTTTCAAACTATCTTTATATTTATGGACAATAAATTCAATTAACTTTAGTCCTCAATTTCAATAATAATTTCTCCGCACTTTAGCTCCTCCTCTGATATCCACAATCTTTCAATTCCCATAATATCGTTTTTAGTACCTTTACAGGTAGTACCATTAATTCTGAACCTTCTCACCGGTCTTCCGAAGTTTTTGTATGCTATACTAATCCTGCACCCTTTTACATATGCTGAAAATTCAAACTCTTCAAAGGGTATCCAAGCCGCAGTCTGAATCCAGACACCACGAAACACGGGCTCCAATCCAAAAACATATCTCACCAGAGTTTTCAATAAGACGTTTGAACTACCAGTTGCCCAATCGTTCATAGACTCACCATCTATCTGCAAATCTTCGTTATAGACATAAGAGTTAGGCATTATAAACGGAGAATGTGATAATCTTTCATGTGTAAACGGCAATATCTTCACTATCTGCTCCCATGCTTTCTTTGGATATCCAATACGGTATAACGACATGGCAGCAAACGCAGTTGCATGTATATATGAAGCTCCATTCTCAGCAGTACCTGCATGCAGCTTTGGAATTCTTCCTACACCTTTGGTATCACATAAAAAATGTGGCTGAAAGGTTTTATAACCGTATTTTGAATCCAATGCCTGAAAAGCATTCAGGATTGTTTCTTTAATGCTGACGTCGGTATCATACATCCCACTTAGTACCCAAAATGCATTTGAAGTGAGCCCGTGACGAGAACAGTGGTCCGGATCATCAAAACTCCCTACAAGATATGATCTGCCATCTCCCCAGCCATGTAGTATGCGTCTCTCATTATTTTCACCGTAGATGACGGCAAATTTTATTAGGTTTTCCTTTAGTTGCGATAGCGCTTCCCTATATTTGAAACTATAGGTTGAATATAGTCTGTACTCAGACCTGTCAAGAATCTCAAGCATTTCTCCGAGATTTTGGTATACCTGCAAGGTAGCCATTACCGACACACCTGTTCCGTATTCAACACCAGGCTTGCTGCTCACTCCCAGCCCGTCCAGTGCATCATTCCAGTCTCCATATAGGGCTCTTATGCAGCCTGTGTTTTCGTTATCACGGTTTGAAAGCAGGTATTCCATAATGCGTAGCATATGATCAAGTATGCTGTCTTTTTCTTTGCTCTTTCTCACAAGCCCTATCTTTTCATCAACAATTTCGTAATAACCACATGCCTCTTTCAAAAACTCAAAATCTCCCGTCACCTTCAAATATGAGTAAATTGTTGAGATTACCCATACTCCCTGGTCTATAAACGGCCTTAAATCCATAGCCGGCGCAGAACCTTCACTTCTTGGCAATGAATACTGCCTCGGACATCTACCGTCAATGAATATAAAATTCAGCGCTTCAATTATTTTTGTACGTGCTGCTTTAGGCTTCCAGAATATAAGCCCCTCCAAAGACTGGAATATATCGCGTATTCCAATAAGTGATCCTGCCCATGCATGTACATAGCCTTTAAGCAGAGAACAGAACTCCACCTGATTTTTTAAATGCTCGATAAATGGATTAAAAACCTCATCCTTCACCTTGTCGGAGTATGATCCTTTTACCTTGCAATAAAGCTGTTCCCCAGACTTCTTTTTTGTTTCTTCTAATTCCACAGCTTTTCTATCTGTTTCAAAACTTGCTATTTTCCTCGATAGCAATCTGTCCAGTTCCGCATTATCTGTACAATTTACCGCATAACTCAGTTCAGCATCGTATCTAACCATTTCTGAGCCCGCTATTTCCAGATGAAGCATATCTCCTATAATACCAACTTCTGTGAAAGCGCAAACCTTTTTGGCACTGCCGAAACTGCCTTTGTAAAGGGAAGCCGGGTAATGAAGACTTCCTGTGCTGCCGCCTACATATTGATACCGAGAAGTTGTGGCTTCCTGCCTCAAAAGTGTAGTGTTTTTATCAAGCTCCATATTGCGGAGTACTACTCCATAATTGGATACCGAAGTTGTCCTGCTTAAATCTTCATTAGTTTTTATTACGAATGCCCCTAAATTTCCATACTTTGCTTCTTCAATATATCTTGCCTCCCTGAACCACCTGTTTTCCACATTTTCCGAAAAGTTATGAACCAGAAAAGGATTAAAATATGTTGAAATGAATAACTGACGGCTTTTAACTCCCAGATTCTGAACAGTTATGGTAAAATGAAGGTAATTATGCTCATCTGGATAAACTCTTACAGCAAACCTTAAATCCCCCACTTCTGTTATATAATATACACATGATCCTGTAAATACTGTATATTTTTCTGCAGTACGATTCAAAGCACCCGCCATTACCGGCACGGATAAAAGCGATATCGGTTCAAAGTCTCCATCATCTTTAGGTATCCCTGCATAGAATGCTATTTTGGGTTCCTGCCCCTCGGCAGTCTTTAAGAATTGTGTAAATAATCCGTCATTGCTGTGCATATAGCCTGACGAATACGCCCAGAAGTTGAAACCGTTATTCCCATATTGATATCTGGAATCCCCATCATCTCGTGGAGACGTAAGTATATTACCATTCTCCAAAAAAAATGCGCTTCCCGGCATTCCGACCCTTTCAGCTTTTTGGGGATTATTCTTTAATTCCTTATACTGCCTTGCTAATTCTTTTATAATATTCTTATATTTACTCATTTTAACACCCCACAAATCAAATTAAAGATTAAGAAAGTTTATCATCGTATTGCTTACCCCGATTGCATCAGCTTCGTTTTCCATTTCCGCAAAGATTCTCAGAATTGGTTCTGTTCCTGAAAATCTAACGATAATCCATCCTCCATTTTCAAAATATATCTTTAATCCATCCCTATAGCTTACTTCTGATATGGAATACCCAAACTTTGGTAATTCTTTAGCTTCAAATAGCTTCGTCATAAGTCTTTCTTTATCTTCATTACTAAATTTACGATCATTTTCTACCATGTAATAGTAACCAAACTTTTCATAAATTTCATCGATAAGTTGAGACAAGCTCTTTCCCGTAATACTTAGGACCTCAATCAAAAGACTGGCTGCAAAGATACCGTCTTTTCCCTTGATATGCCCACGTATTGTAAGTCCGCCACTGCTTTCTCCCCCAATAAGGGCATTCATTTCCTCCATAGTGGAACTTATATGCTTAAAGCCCACAGGAACCTCATAGCAGTTTTCACCATATACCTGTGCAATTTTATCTAACAGATGAGTAGTTGCAACATTTCTTACAACTCCCCCCTTCCAGCCTTTATATTCAAGAAGATAATAATATAGCAATGCAAGAATATTATTGGGGTGTATGAAGTCCCCCTTTTCATCAATAATGCCCAATCTGTCCGCATCTCCATCAGTACCTATTCCGATATCAAAGCCCTTTTCAACAACCATATCCTTTAAACGATGTAGGGTATGTGTGTTAGGTGAAGGCAATCTTCCTCCAAATAATGTATCATGCCTATCATTGATTATTTCGAGTTCACATCTTGCGGTAAGGAGTATTGTTTGCAAGCAGGTTTTTGATACACCAAACATTGGGTCAAGTATAATCTTAATCTTTCTGTTTTTAATTGCTTCCATATTTATCATATTAATTATGGTATCTATATAATCGTTAAAGGGATCGAAAATTTGTATAATGCCATTTTTTAATCCATCCTCGAAATCAATCTTTGCTATATTACTCAGGGCCATTCCACTTATTACTTTCTCAATAGCTGTGGTTACTTCTTCAGTAGCGTCTCTTCCACCCTCAGTAAATATCTTCACACCGTTATAATCAGCTGGGTTATGGCTTGCTGTGACTGCGGCGCCATAACAGGTTTCAAGCTCTTTAACGGTAAACATTATCAGTGGAGTTGGAGCTATTTTGTCTATAAAATATACTTTAATTTTGTTTCCAGCTAATACCTCTGCAATCCATCTTGCTGCTTTATCCGACAAAAACCTTCTATCATAACCTAAAACAAATCCTTTATCCTCACATTTTTGTAACTTCATAACCTCTGCAACAGCTTGTGATAGGATCTGAACGTTTTCCTTTGTAAATTCTTCGCCTATAAAGGCTCTCCATCCGCCGGTACCAAATGTTATCATTTAAAAGTGTTCCTCCATTCAGTGTCATATATTATTAATTAATACTTGTGAACAATACTACTTTAATTCAGATAAAACTGTCATTTTCCTTTTCAGTAATGATTCCTATGATCTTATCTGCGATAATGATATTCTCCTGTTTTAAAATGTGCTAAAAAATACAAATATCTATATAGAAAACTAAATTACTATAATCAAGGCGGAGAAAGCCTCCACCTTGATTACTTTTTCTGTGGTACATCTATATTTTTTCGATGAGTTATAATTTTCTGAATTGTGTTAGAGGTGTAAATTAATATACGGAAACTTCATCCAGGAACAACCAGTCAGTATTCCCTCCGTTATTTTTTTTTGTTGCTTCAAACTTCACATACCTAGCCGTTGTTCCAGCAAGTGATAGTTCATACCATAATCCATTAGGATAAGCAGTCTCGCCTTTCAATGCAAAGGTGGTTCCATCGGTGCTGGTATACACCTTAACGTTGTCAGGCGTGTACAAAGAAGGCAAATTCTCATACTTCCTGATTTTGGCCGAATTTACTGTTTTACTGGAACCAAGGTCAACAGTTATGGACACTGTTTTTGTCTGTCCTACAGTAGGTATATTATAGCCATAGGAAAATCCATCTGCACAGTCACCTCCGATTACTCCATTGGTAGCCTCAGTATTGCTGGTATCAGGATATGTCCCACTTGGATTTTCCGATTTTGTATAGGACCTGCCCTGTGCAAGATTGGTAGTTTCTGCTGTTATAGGAGCATATACCTCAATCTCATCCAGAAAAAGCCAATCCCGATCCACTCCATATGTCTTATAGTAAATTACCCTTATATACCTTGCCGAAGTAGCAGGGAAAGTCACATCATGCCACATCGCATCGTCTCCGTTAGGATACTTCAGATATCCCTTTTGCGTAAAATTGACACCATCAGTACTTGTGAGAACCTTTACGCTTTCAGTTCTGTAATCCTGTTGGTATTCTTCCATTCCGTGAAGTTTTACCTCACCTACAGTCTGTATCGATCCCAAATCTACAGTAATTTGGGGTGATATGGAGCCATTGACTGGTATTTGATACCCATACGATTTTGTATCAGTAAAAAGTCCTGCTAAAATACCGTCAGTAGATTCTTTACCGGTAGTGTCATCATATCCGCTTGCTGGATTTGGATAAGGATTTTTATCATACGACTTGCCACCTGCTAGATTTTCTCTTGGAATCTTTACTCCTCCAGCCTCTAGACTATCTAGAACATATTGCGCTCCCGAGCTTGATGTGCAGTATATGCGTATATACCTGGCTTTTACATTTTTTCCAACAAAGTCATTTCCCCCGTTTCCAGAAGTGGTTGAGAGCACATCACTCCATATTGTCCCATCATAGGAGGTTTGAATTTTATAACTTGTTGCATAAGGAGCTCCCCATTTCAACTTGACTCCATCAAGCTTATATTGTGCTCCCAAATCAACCTGGATCCATTGGGTGCCACCTGCGCTAGATTTCCAACTAGTTGTGGAATTATTATCCAATACTTTGCTTGCTTCATAGCCTGTAACCTGGCTTGATGCTGTTGTAGTCTTGTTATATGCCAAGTCTGTTCCAAAAACCTCTGGTCCAGCTGCAGGCCTTACAAGATTTGCCCTAGTACGTATCATAAAATCTGTATCTCTTAAGTAATTAGTCCCAGACGTAACAATACTTTCTGTTATACTTTTTGCAATACCAGGGTTTGATTGCTCCACTATCTTAAGAAGCTCATAATCTTCTATTCCATCCCGTAAAGATTCATACCTTATTGTAGGCTTTAGCTTATAGTTTGGTACATCAGCTTTTACAATCCAGCCATCTCCCTTGTTAGGTTGACCACCTTCACCATTCATAGGAAAATGCCATGCATTGAAGCCCCAGTGCAGATATCCAGTAATGTTTCTTTGGAATGCGTACCATATTGTTGACCTTTGATTCCACACTTGCTGATCAAGAAACCTGTTCAAATACATTCCAGCAGGAGCACCGCAGTTGTAATACCAAAGTTCTTCACCTAATGCTTTCCTTCCATCATAGAATGCCTGATTTTCATCATATGTACCCGTTTGAGGTATCCACATATTTGGATAGCCAGCTAGCTGTATAGACGCACTATGATTAAATATAGCATCTCCAATCTTTAGATCGCTCCTATTCCAGGCAGCCTTTACCCTATCGTATAAAACCTTATAGTCATCTACTGTTTGCTGACTTGCAGGCTCATCACCAATATGCATCCACCACTTACTTGTCCACCCCTTTGAATCCAAGTGATTTCGTAGCGCAGGTATAAACTGGTCTATCCAATTATTTGATAATGCAGAGTCAGGATTTGCATAAGTTCTAAATGTACGACCATTCGAATCTGTATCTAAGATCTCTGAGTTCATCCTATCATTAAATGGTTGTGCCGTAAACAGCCCCTCCAGCCTCTTTACAGCGCCTCTGTCTATAAAGAATTGTATTACCTGGTCGAATTTACTCCAATTGAAATAATATGTTCCGTTCCCATCCTTGTATGTGCCACCATCCATCAACAGATAACACATATTGACAGTAAGGTTATTATTCCTGTAGTCCTTCATCATTTGAGCAATACTTTCCATAACGGACCACCACTGGGTAGTATATCTATTTACTTGGAAAACATTCCACATGTCATCATATGGTTCATACCAAGATGTAGGACCAGCGAACTGAGTCCATAAAGCGCAGTCGAAAGTTCCGGCATCCTTTGAATCAGGTATAATTACATTTTTCACATCTATAGATATGCTTACAGTATAATTTCCCAAGCTGGTATTTACTGTAGCTGTACCCGTGTATATACCTGCAACTACAGTTTTGGGTATATATGCCCTTACCCAAATAGGTTGGGTTGTATTTGCAGCAACCGATAGAGACGTATCATTAGAAAGAGCGTCAGGGAAATATCCTGGTGCAGAACGTATAAAGTAGTTTATTCCAGAATTGCCATCCAGGTATTCATACTCTACAAACTGATACTTCAGATTGCTTGATGCTATACTGCCTGAGCCACTACTTAAGTTAGTAAAGGTCACGCTATCTATTGTAAATGCCTGATCTCTTCTTACAATAATCTGAGCAGCCTCAAATTCATTCTTTGCAGCCGTAAGGTTTATAGATGTGTTTGCTTCTGCGGGTTTAAGCGTATCCTTGAACACATTTACATAGGATGATTCTGTCCAAATTTCAGCACTTGTTGCAGCCTGCGCTGTTATCCCTCCCAAAAGTAAGGAAGTGGAAATTAAAGAGAATGATAAAATTGTACATAGTAGTCCTTTTAACTTTTTCATGCTATTACCCCCATATTTTTTTGTTAATGCGTAATGTTAAGGTATAGTAAATCCATCTTCCTCCATACCATAAATTTAATAAAAATGGTACATAAGATAAAACTTACTATTTATTATGAATAGTAGAAAACAATTTCATTATTGAAATATAAATTATGAGTGATTTTCAAGTAAATATCCGATATGTGCATAACAACGGATTGAACACATTCCATTACATTTTCAATCCGTCTATTAATAATATACATGGTTAAACTCCACTACATCTTTATCCCACCCGAAGCAATACCTGATGTAATTTTTTCCTGCATCAGTAAATAAATTGTAATTGATGGGATCATTATTATAACCATTCCTGCAAATAATGCGCCCCAGTCGGTGTGATATTGCTGTCTTGCCATAAGGTTTACAAGACCAACCGGTAATGTCCTTTTGGCATCTGTGGTAATCATCGTCGCTCCATATATATATTCGTTCCATATACCCATAAAATTAAAAATGGATATAGTTACAATTGATGGCATTGCCAGTGGTAGTACAATTTTGAACATGATTCCATAACGTGAACACCCATCCATAACTGCCGCTTCTTCGTAATCCCTTGATATACCAGCCATGAATCCAGTGAGAACAAACACAGAAAAAGGCAGAATAACTGTTATATCAATTAATATAAGACCCAATCTACTATCATACAACCCAAGCTTGTGCATTAATAGAAATAATGGTATTAAACCTAATATTGCAGGAAGCATAAATGCAGACATATAAGTTTTTTTTAGCAATCTTGTATAAACATTGTTAAAGCGCGTAATAGTATAAGCTGTTGAATAACTAATTAATAAGCATACTATTACAGATATAATTGTTATAACTATAGAGTTTAAAAAATAATTTCCCATATGAGCTTCTATAAATGCATTATAATAATTCTGTATATACAGCTGGCCAGGAAACATCCATGGATTTTCTAAGAATTCACGTGAAGTTTTAAAGGAACTGTATATAGACCATAAAAAAGGGAATACAAATATTATCGAACTTACTATCAGAATTATCCTCATTAAAATTTTTATAATACTATCTTTTCTATTATTTTTCATATTTTCACCTATTGAAATTCAACAGTCTCCTTCTTAGAAATTCTGTCAGTAATCAATGACAGGGATATTCCTACGATAAATATAGCAACGCCTACAGCTGTCGCATAGCCCATATTCGAATTTTGAAAAGCCATATTGTACATATAATTAGGCATTGTTAGAGAAGCATTATCCGGACCTCCGTTTGTCATTACCTGAACGAAAACAAGGGCACCATAAAAAGCATTTGATATTAATAAGATAAAAGCTACACGCAATATCTCCCATAGTAGAGGTAGTGTTATATTGAAAAATTGGGCTACCTCCCCTGCTCCATCTATAACCGCCGCTTCATAAAGCTGTTCTGGTATACCCTCTATACCTGCCATAAACAGAACAAGGTAATATCCTATACTTGTCCAGATCATTGTAGCAGCAACACAAAGCAAAGCTGTTCCCGCATCACCAAGCCATACCCTAGCTATACTCTCAAGTCCAACTTTCTCCAGTAAGGTATTTAGTATACCCAACGTAGGATGATATATTAACTGCCATAACATAGCTATTACAACAACCGAGAGCACATTGGGTAAAAAGAATATTGTTCGGTATAGGTTATTCTCTGCTAATTTCCGTCTTGTAAGCATAGCAGCAAATAGTAAAGCTAAAACCACAACCCCAACAGGTACGCAAATCATCAGCACAGCACTGTTTTTGACAGTGAGCCAAAATCTATCATCTTGTAATAATTTTTTAAAGTTGTTAAGTCCAATAAATTTCTCAGTGCCAGAAGTTAAACCACTCCATCTATAAAAGGACATAGTTACTGCACGGAATATAGGATAGAGAAAAATAGCAACATAAAAAATTAAAGCGGGTACTGTAGTAATTACTATAAAAATATTTTGATTTCTTTTCTTCATCTTCTCACCTCAACTTGAATGCCTTTCAGTATTAAAACACTTCTGGACATTCACCTAAGAATGTCCAGAAGGTTTTCTTTGCTCTATTTATTACAAAATTGTTATTTACTTGCTGCAATATCTTCTCTTAAAGTGGTCATATCCTTTTCAATCTTATCACTCCATTGATCTATAGTACTTTGTTTGTTGGAAACTGCAGTTAATGGATTCCATATAGCATCTGAAGCCTTTATGGATGATGTAGCTACAGCTGCCCAACTCATAATAATCGGTTTTACTCCATTATCGTAGGCCTTAAATGCTTCATATATTGATGAGTCAATGTAAGGTTTAGCTGATTCAACAGCACCTTTTATACATGTAATAGCCTGAGTCTTTTCAGCATTTAATTTAGCACTTGCATCAGTATACTGATATTTCAAGAATTCCTTAGCAAGCTCAGTATTCTTACCTTTTGCAGGTATTAGATAATATGAGGTACCTGCCTGAGCATACTGCTGATCTCCCGAATTAAATATAGGTGTAGGAAGAAATCCGAAAGAGAAGCCTTCTTTTGGAATAACATCCTTCATTTCACCTGCGAACCAAGTTCCATTTGGACAGAACAATGCATTTCCCTTAAGGAACTCTGTCTGCGCTTGTGTATGATTCATTCCTGTAGTACCTTTCAGTAGGTATCCTTTTTGTGCCATATCATAAAACACGCTCATAGCCTTCTTAACGTTTTCATCTTTCCATGCACCTTCAGCATAGGTCTGTATTTTTTTAAGGGGCTCCAGACCACCGAGGCTTGCTATTGAAGGGTACAAAATCATTTCATTATAACTTGGATATATTCCCTGATAAGTAAATAGAGCTTTTCCTTCTGCTTTAGCCTTTTCGCCTAGAGCAAAGAATTCATCCCATGTCTTTGGTGCTGTCCATCCTTTACTTTCAAAGTATGTTTTATTGTACCACATTCCCATAATTGCTTCGTCACTTGGACCATAAAAAATCTTACCATCGCCAAGCGGCTTGCATGCATCTAAAAATCCATCTGCAATGACATCCTTTAGAGGTGTTGCCTTATCAAGAGCTTTGCTTTCAAATACATCTGTCAAATCAACAAGAGCTCCATCAGAGGCATAAGAAGATACTTCAGTTGTATAATAGAAATCAGGTGGATTTCCTGCAAGGAACAGAGGTTTAACTGTTTCTGCAATTTTGGGACTGCTTGTTATATTTACCTTAACTCCTGGATAATCTTTTTCAAAACTTGCTACAACTGCGTCCCAGTATGTTCTCCCAAATCCGCCTTCAAATACTGCAATATCAAGATTTTTGTTCTCGAATTCCTTTTTACCATCTGTCGTATCTGTAGCCACTGCAACCTCACTTGTAGCCGAAACTGTTGAAGTACTCGGTTCATTAGATGTATCAGTTAACTTTCCACATCCACTAAGTACAACCGTTGCCATCATAAAAACACATAGAATCATACAAATTAATCTTTTCATTTTTATCCTCCTGTTTTAAATTTAGTTTAGGAATATTAGACATACCTTTTACTTTGAAACAATTGCGATACTCCCCTTACATTCACCCCTTTCGACAGAATAATTGATATATTTTATTCCACTTTTATGGAAAATTAATACTTGACATTAAAATTTATAAATTTTTACACTTTTTTTATTAAAATAAAAAATTTTTTCTCCACATGAAGTTAGATTTAAGTATTATGTAAAATATAGCACAGCCAAACTTCTATACTAGTACTTTATTAATTATATCTACAAATCTTTGAGTTATTAATTGAGGCCGGGTAATTGCACCACCTACAACTACTGCATGCGCTCCCGCTTCAAGGCATTCTAGTGCTTGTTCAGGAGTTTGTATATTCCCCTCTGCAATTACTGGGATATCAATCTTATCAACTAGTCTACGTATTAAATCTAAATCAGGTTTATCTCTTTCACTTGTATAAGGAGTGTAACTAGATAATGTAGTTGAAACTACATCTGCACCTGCATTGTAGGCATTTATACCCTCTTCATAGGTAGATACATCTGCCATGATAACCACTTTAAATCTCTTTTTTATCTCAGAAATGAATTGTTCTGGATTATCAAATCCTGGTCTTGGCCTCATTGTGGCATCTACTGCAATAATATCTGCCTTAACCTTGACCAAAGCCTCAACCTCCTTCATAGAGGGAGTAATATACACATCAAAGCCTTGATAGCTAGCTTTAATAATTCCTATCACTGGTAAATTACATACCTTTTTAATGTCTCTTATATCTTCTACTCCATTTACCCTAAGCCCCACAGCTCCACCACTTTTTGCAGCCAGTGCCATACGTGGCATTATTCCGCAACCATATAACGGCTCACCTGCAAGAGCCTGACATGAAACAATTAATCCTCTTGTAACTATAAAATCATTTTTCATAACACCCATACTGTATCTCCTTAGGTAATTAAATTAATACCACAATTCAATTATAATGGATTTTTCCTTCAATTGCAATATAATTTATGAAAAAATTTTTCAATATTTTATGCACTTAATTTTTATCACTATATAATTTTATTGCAGTCTCTCCGATATTGCTTTTGATGTAATCTCTTTCTTTCTAAGAGCTTCCTCCTTTATATCCTTAAATACAGCATTATAGAGAACATCAATAACAATCAGCTGTGAAACCTTTGACGGCAGTAGGCCTCCTTCTAGGGGACCTTCCTTGGATCCATGAAGTAATACTATATCAGATATTTTTGTAATTGGAGATTTTGCATGATGAGTTATAGAAATAATTTTTGCTCCAGCATTTTTTGCAGTTTGCAGCACTTCAAAAGTATCCTTTGTACTACCTGAAAAAGAAATTCCTATAGCAACATCAGACGTAGTAAGTAAGGATGCCTGCATTAATTGAATATGGTAATCCGAATAAGTCCCAATATCAAAACCTATTCTCAAGAACTTATAAGCTGCATCTTGAACGGTTATCTGTGATGATCCAGCTCCAAAAAAACTAACTTTTCTTGAGTGAACCAGTAATTCTACCGCTTTAGCAACTTCTTTCAAATTCAGCAAGGACAGTGTTTCATTAATTGCGAAAATATTACTATTTACAGTTTTCCTCGCAATTTCACTAAGGGTATCTTCAATGGTTATTTCATTGTCCTTTAAATCCATTACCTCTCTATTTAAATTTGCTATCTCTTTAGCGAGATCTAGTTTAAAAGACTGATAGCTTTTGTATCCAACCTTTCTACAAAACCTTAAAACTGTGGCATCTCCTACTTCACAGAGCTCTGCAAAGTCAGTTATTGTACTATAAACTATTTTTTCATTATCATTTAGTATGCCTTCTGCGACCTTCTGTTCAGACTTAGTAAGTGAGTTAAAGATACTCCTTATATATATTAAAATACCATTTTTATTAATACTTTCCATTTGGATAAACCTCCGAATATAATATTTGTAATTGATTATGCTCTGCCAAAACCTCTAATAAGCATATTTTTAATGCTCTTTCCCATTATTGAAAATATATGTACTTACTCCTAATAGTGCAGCATTATTCCCCATAAGAGCGGGTACAATTTTCAAATTCTTTTTAAATACTGGCATTACTTTTTCATATACACTTTCTGAAACCTTATTCATTAATAGCTCGCATGAGCTGATAGCTCCCCCAATTATAACCACCTTAGGATTAACTGTATTAACTAGACTCACAATTCCATCTGCAATATTATCTGCGAATCTATCAATTATTAATTTAAGTCTTTCATCTTGATCATATATTTCAAATAGCCATTCTACTCCTCTATCCTTTGGAAGATATTTCTTACCAAATTTTTCTTCTACAATCCTTTTAAGTGCCGTTATAGAGGCGTATTGTTCATAACAGCCCTTATTACCACAATTACACCTCCTCCCACCTGATCTTATAACTATATGTCCTACTTCACTTGCAATACCATCGCTGCCTCTGATAAGTCTACCATTTTCTACGATTGCTCCTCCTACTCCTGTACCTATTGCGATACATACAAAATCCTTTATGTTTTTACCATTACCAAAAAACATTTCTCCTAAAGCCGCACATTTTACATCATTATCCGTATGGCAAACCATATTATATCTTTCTTCAATTATTTCTTTAAGTCTGGTTCCTGCCCAGCCTGGCAAATTGTCTGTAGCAGATAAAACTACTCCCTTTTCATGACTTATCTGCCCAGCACTAGCTATGCCTATCCCTACAATATTTTTTTCTTTAAAATCATTTTGCAATTCCTCAATAATGTTAAAAACCTGACCAAGTAAGGCTTTATACCCCTCCTTGCTAGTCTTTTGCCTTTTAAGCTCTGATATTATTCCAGCCTCATCCACCAGTGCATATTTGATAAAGGTTCCCCCAATATCCATGCATATCGCACTATCTTTATTCAACTATAGATCACCCCAATTTATTTTATATACACTTTCTTATCGTAACATATTTTTAGCAAATATTGAATTATTCCTTTTATTTTTGTTTAACAAGTGATTTTTTTATCCAAACTAAATAATGCCAACTGTATTCCATAAAAAGCTGTAAACAATATATACTGAGGAGGCTTACCTATACGTCCACTCTCTCACCAGTTTTAGAGGATTCATATATAGCGTCCAGTATTTTCATAATAGCAACACCATCTCCCGCAAGACATATACATGTGATTCTGTTTACTATACAATCGATAAAATAGTCTATTTCTGTTCCGAAAGACTTTTTAAAATCAAAAAAACAACTGTCCATTATAGGTTTAATATCAAACATATAATCGTTATTCTAGCTATATATTTCAAAATCTGTTTAAAGTTTTGCTCCACCTAATATAGTTAAAGAGTACATAGAGTCCAATTTATATTTACCTATATCATCAGACTTCATGATTAAGATTTTTCACTGGATTTCTTTAAAGCTAAATCAACTCCTTCAGGCGCCTTTGGTCCTTCTCCTGGCATACAGGTAAACACTACCACCGGCAAGAAGATGAAAAAGAGCATAAATCAGAAACAGGATGTATTTTATAGCGAAAAGTATGACAAGCGTGCGAAAGCAGAACGTGTTGCTGCTATTACAAAAGCACAAGACTTAATTGTTAGGTAAATAAATGATAAGAATACTGCAAACTTGAATAAGGTTATTTTAAACAGATTAAATTCCTTACATATTTACGAACTGGAATTATTATCGATATTAATATAGAAATATATTTGAGATATTTTATAAAAAGAAAACTATTACATTATTCAAGCTGAAACTTTACCCCTTGTGGTCGATATAAATGCATACATTTCATGTGTTACCGAGAATCTGCGTGAGTCAGTATGAAAACAGCTTTAACCCTTGATATATAAGACCCACAAAAAGTTTAACTTTTCACCCAAAAGGTGAAGCAAATATATACAAAAAGTGCCCTCCGAGTTGTATAATTAGAGGTGTC
>DATCID010000086.1:0-2539 GCA_036507975.1 Ruminiclostridium sp. | reverse complement strand
GGTACGTCTGATTACTAACTGATGAAAAAGGGAAAAACATATTCAATAGCCAACAGTTGAATAAAATCAGCTCATCGAAATTTGCCCATTGAATCTTGATAAAGATGCCTATTGATATTGTTTTACCCAGGCTGAATAGTTACAGAATGCTTTGATAAATTTTGCATAAGTTTCATAAGAGGTATTTAATAAAAGTACAAGATACTATAATAGGGAGAATATGAGCTGGGGGTACATAGGAAATCTGATTACCAGAACAATAAAGGAATGGCTGGAAGATGACTCAATAACTTATAGCGCTGCGCTAGCATTTTATTTTGTATTAAGTCTTCCCGCTCTCCTGTTATTTTCGGTATCCGTAGGGAGCATCTTTCTAAAATCACAAAATCTTCAGGATACAATACTAAATTACCTGCAAGGAGTCGTTGATGAGAGTATCATCAATATGATAACTGTACTTTTCGAACATATCCCGGAGATTAATTCCCTGTCGATAGGCGCATTAGTTGGTTTTCTACTACTTCTCTGGAGTGCGAGCAATATTTTCAGGCAATTGAAAAATTTCCTTGAGAGAGCTTGGGATATTGAACCTGCCGAATCCAGTAATATTAAGGATTTTATAAGGGATGCAATCGTGTCCTCTATTATAGTTATATTTTTTGGAGGACTGCTTGTGGTGAGCATTATTATTGAGGATATTGTTTATTCGGGTTCAAGTTTTCTCCAGGAACTTTTACCGTTCTCACCTGTCATTGCTGATTATGCAAGTTCCATAGCCAGTTTCCTTATTCTTGTGCTGTTTTTTATGTTTGCATATAAAATACTTCCAGATTCAAGTCTTGATCTCAAGTCTATTTTTGTAGGGTCACTTGTAACAGTAATTCTCATAACAATAGGCAAATATGCGGTTGGACTTTTTTTAATATATAGTAATCCTGTAAGTGTCTTTGGAGCAATAGGATCCATTATAGGGTTATTTCTTCTAATTTTTTATTCCTCAATTATGATTACAATTGGCGTGGAGTTCACAAAGGTTTATTCGGAATCTTGAAACGCTTGTTTTCATAAAGAAGTTTAATCTTCTTCAACTCGTTCTTCACGTGTCTTATTTTTCTATTAATCCTGATAAACTCCAGGGAATTTTTAAGTCTTTTTAAGTGCGAAAAAATTAACAGAGAATTTTTCCTGAATACTCGGCTTTATTGAAATCACGGTACAAAGCAATCTATTGAAGAACAATCTCTGGTCTGTAAAGCCACTCTTGAAACCGATACTGGGAATCTTCTTATACTATTAACTTGACTTTGTCAGATTAGACAGTTACTCCAATCGTTGTTATCGATTTCACTACTAACAATATCTTTGACATACGAGATCTAATGATGACGCTTTACCTTGTAATGTGACATAGTCAAGCTATATAAATTGTATAAAAAACGTTGCAATATGGGCACATTCTGATGTAAGCAGTATGTTCAAGGTTTTTATGAATCTCTTTCTCTATTGCCGTTCTAACTTGTGCATCAAGTGTGCTTAAAAAATCAGTATCCAATTTTATGTAAAAATTGTCCATAAACTTCGCCAATAATGGGTTATTATCATTCTTAATTAAGGATTTTGTTAAGCAACTCCATGATAGCCAATAAAATAGCTACGTTTGTACATAAAATGTAGCTATTTTCTTGATTTTTCGTAACTATTCAGCCTCCCCAAACCAGTTGGCTAATATCGATTTTGATGTAATAGGTACGTCTGATTACTAACTGATGGAAAAAGGAAAAACACGATCAATAGCTAACAATTATAAAAAATCAGCTCACTGAAATTTGCCCATTGAATCTTATTAAAGATGGCTATTGAGGTTGTTTTACCTAGGCTGAATAGTTACTAAAAAAGTAAGATGGCTCAGATTTGAGCCATGTAAATATCACTATTTCCGTTCCGTTGATCATCATACACTATTTTGTTGCTGTAGAATTTAGGATTTGAAACGTAACTAAATGGTAATTTGATATTCTTTTTAGTAACAAAATCATACATGCCGGTAAACATTCCATTCTGCATATCATTCCACACTATCCGATTGCCATATATTGAAATGGAATATGGTTCTACATCAACATGTATTGTGGATACTTTTTTCGTGGGAATGTCATACAACATAATTCCAACGACACCATTATTCTTGGTATTCCAAATTATTTTATTACCATAAATTGAAGGCGAATATCCATTTGTGCTAATACGTGTTTGTACTTTAGTAGCAAGATTCTGTAAATATATGCTAGAACCCCCATTACGAGTATCCGCCCAAACTATCATATTTCCATATGCACTAGGGTTCATGTCCAGAGACCTTCTGCAGTAAATTTGATTTAAATCTTCTGACATATTTAAACACAAATCAACATCTATGGTCAAGAGGCTAAATACTGCAACTTTAGATGAGCTACAAAATGTCATTTGTTGTAGCAATTATAGGCGTGACTATATGTCTGAAATAAATGTGTATAAATGGGAAGATATCCGAAAATATTTT
>DATCID010000085.1:0-20533 GCA_036507975.1 Ruminiclostridium sp. | reverse complement strand
AAGGATTTGGGTTCCTATTCTTCTCTGATTATTATCGACAAGTAACTGCGTAAACTTAGGAACCGCCGTATACCGAACGGTACGTACGGTGGTGTGGAAGGTCGGCTACTCAATTAATGGGTAGCCTCCTATCCGATTATATAAATATATTAAAACAATGGGAATAATAGGAGGAGAAATTAATATGCGACATGACCTAATAGCATTGAAATCTATTGAAATAAATGCAGAACCTTCTAGAGTATGGGATGTTTTGACAGACCCTAAAATTATCAGCGAATATCTCTATGGAACAGAAACAATAACTGATTGGAAAGTTGAAAGCGAAATAATATTTCAAGGTGAATTTAAAGGACAAAAATACCGTGATATGGGTGTAATTAAGGATAACATTTTACATGAATTATTAATATAAAATAATGATCACACAATCAGATACACCCGCATAAGTGGGTGTATCTGTATTTAACAACAACCTTCATCCTTTGAATTCCCCAGCAACTATAGTGTCACTGTCCTCTTATTTGGGAGTACAAAGGAAAAAAGTTTTAGTTGTTATTTTCTATATCACCAATGCTCATCTGGCGCGTATGAACCGTATGATTCCACTCCTTGTTATTCTTTTCTAAGAACCCGGCAATTGTAATCGGCACCCATGTGAGACAGTAGAAAGGGTATAATACAAAACCTAAAAGTACCTTTAAGTTAAATTTCTTTTCTGCTAAAATAATTAGTGGTCCATAGAACATTTCAAATATACCCATCAGATACCATACCTGAACGGGAAAAACATATTTTATCGTGAACAAAGGGAACTGTGGATATACACTTTGAACCCACAATAATACTGTCATAAGGCCTAAGAACACAAACCTAATGGGTTGGAACAGATATATTGCGCAGTCTAGAGAAATGAGGTCTCCTTGCGAGAATGCCTGCTTGAACAAAACCCCAAGATATCTGCTAGCACAGTCAGCATGACCCTTCATCCAACGCTTTCGTTGGTTCCAGGATTGCTTAAATGTTATTGGTTTTTCATCGTATACTACTGCGTTATGTGCCCATGAAATCCTTATTCCGTTTAATGCCAATTTCATCGTATATTCAAGATCCTCAGTAAGGCAAGTAGCACCCCATTTGAGCTCTTTTAAAACAGAAGTATCAATACAAAATCCAGTACCACACAGGCTACAGCTTAGCTTGAGATAGTACCTTGGTAGCTGAAAAATTCGATTTGAGAGCCAAAAAGCAATGGAATATGAACAGGTTATCCAGCTATCATAGGGATTTTTGCTGTCAATATAGCCTTGCACTACCTTATCCCCTTTGCACAGCTGCATATTCATTTCCAGAAGAAAATTAGGTGAAACCAGATTGTCTGCATCAAATATTGCAATTGCATCATAGTTACAATCCATTTTAAATATTCTATCAAACATCCATTCTAACGCATGGCCTTTTCCTCTTTTGATAGCATTCTCACGGATATGTACCTTTGCACCATGTGCCGCTGCTATCTCGGCGGTGCTATCAGTACAGTTATCGGCAATTACATAGACATCATACAATTCACTGGGGTAGCATAGCTTGAAAAGGCTGTCTATGATATGACTAATTACTAATTCTTCATTATGGGCGGCAACCACAAGAGCAAAACTCTTTTGTGGTGCTATATCCTTAGCAGCTTTCTCTTTTTTCTTTACCCATCCAAATATAGATATTCCAAAAAAATAACAGCCAGCAATAAAAATCAATATCTGAACAAGTTCACTTAAATAAAATATAATGTAGTAAAAAATTGTTTGCATTATTTCCTCCAACTATTTGTTTGTCCTAAATAGTTTGCTCTTAATTTGCGAAAATATTTATATTTATGTAAATTAATGCAAATTTTATTACTTCTATATATGCTATAATTAAATTATCTCAAATTATGGAGGTTGTTTTGCAAAAATCATATTACAACAATGCCATTACAGGCAACTCATCAATGCTGGTTTGCTTGAGCGAAAAGGCTGAATTGCTTAGATTATTTTGGCCGAACATTGATTACTTACAGCAGTTTGACAAGATGCTTTGTGGCATTTTTATAAAGAATAAAACAGGAAGCACTGTGTGGTTGGACGATCATCGCTGCGAGCATTATCAAGAATATTTGCAAGATACAAATATAGTAAAGAGCACAATTATAAATTACTTTGATGGATATAAAGTTTCGGTTTATGACTTTGTTCATCCTCATAAGGATGTGATGGTCAGAAAATTTGAGATACAAAATATATTACCTGAGAAAAGTGAATTGGGTTTTGTTTCATTCTCGGCTGCAACCAGTTCAGACCCTGATATTGCATGTTCATTGTTTGACTTTGGTAATGAAGCCTTGATCCACTATAGGAGCAATAATTATGTATCTATAACCTCGGATACCCCTGCTTTCCAGTTCCAAATAGGTAGCAATGCTAATGATGCTGCTTTTAATACATATCTCTATGGTAAGGATGATATAGGCATGATGAAGGATGCGGCTGTATCCTGGGAATTGGGTGCCTTTGAAAAAAATGAGACTAAATATTTTAATCTGTATATATGTGCTAGCAATACCTTGAAGGGCTGTAAGAGTTTGATAAAAGAAATTAAAGGGTTTGGCGCTGTAAAAATGCTCGATGAAACGGAGAAGTACTGGAAAAGTTTTTTGAACCATGCAAATCCAATGAAATCAGGAAATGATATGCTGGATGATTTATATAAAAGATCTTTACTGGTTTTCAGGCTAATGTATGATAAAAAAAGTGGAGGCTTGTTAGCCGCACCTGAGGTAGATGAATATTTTACTAAGTGTGGCAGGTATGCTTACTGTTGGGGTAGAGATGCTGCCTTTATAACTGGTGCATTAGATATAGCAGGGCTAAATGAGTGTTCTGACAATTTTTACAAATGGGCTGTAAGTGTACAGTCTGAGGATGGAAGCTGGTATCAGAGATATCATATGGACGGAAACCTAGGACCCTGTTGGGGACTACAGATTGACGAAACAGGAACTATAATATGGGGTATGCTTAACCATTATAATTATGTCAAAAACACAGAGTTTCTTAAAGAGGTATGGAATAGCGTGGAGGCTGGTGCCAATTTCCTAGTTAGTTTTATAGATGGAGATACTGGCTTACCAAAGCCTAGCTTTGACCTGTGGGAGGAGCGATATGGAGAACATGCTTATTCCTCTGCCGCAGTTTATGCAGGACTTCGTTCGGCATCGGAAATTGCGAAGCTTTTGGGCGAAGCAAGTGAGTGCTATCAAAAGTGGAATGAGGCTGCAAATAAGATTAAGCAAGCAATTGTAAAATGCTTTTGGAAGGAAGACTTCAGGCGCTTTATCAGAAGCGTGAGAGTTAAGCTAAATGGGTATGGACAGGAATCCTCTCAAAACACCACGATGATTGAAGTAAATCCAAAAGGTTATTTGAGAGATGTGACGTTGGAGGATTGGTTAGTTGATGTAAGCTTAGTTGGGCTAAGTATTCCATTTGACGTATTTGATGCAAATGACCCTATGATAAAGGACACTGTCTCGCTAATTGAGCAGGTACTAACCTCATCTGGCGTTGGGGGTATAAAGCGCTATGAAAATGACACATATATCGGCGGAAATCCTTGGATACTGACAACATTATGGGTTGCTTTGTACCATGCCAAAATAGGGAATTACTCAAAAGCAAAGGAATATTTGTATTGGGCAACTAATGGAAAAACTAAACTGGGATTGCTACCAGAGCAGCTCAATAGAGACACTGGTAAGCCTGATTGGGTCATACCTCTTACTTGGTCTCATGCTATGTATATTCATGTGTTGTCAGAGCTTGTCAATGCTGGAGTGCTTTGAGTTTAAAATTGTAGATATGCTTATACCATGGTTGAATATGAGATTAAGATAAAATACCATTTTCTTAAGCTTTGAAACCATTACATTCTCCTTTGAACACTAGTGATTATCCAATTTTTGGATTTAGAGGAACAAAAACTCCCGATGAATCCCCAAAATAGCATTATAATGTAATATATGAAAAATAAATAGATTATGTGATGCGGAGTTGTTTTTATATATAACTTCAATAATATGTAGGAGTTGATTTGTATAAAAAGTAAAATTGTTTTTAAATGTAATAGTTGTGGCTATGAGGCTTCCAAATGGGTTGGGCGCTGCCCTGATTGTGAAAACTGGAATACTCTTGAAGAGATAGTTATGGAGGTTAAAAAGAATAGTAGAGCCTCTTCGTCCAGAACAGTTAAAAAAATTGCTAGGCTCACTGAGATAACGGCTAGTAACAGTGACAGGATAGAGACTGGGATAAATGAGTTTAACAGGGTTATGGGTGGAGGAATCGTTAGGGACTCTATTACTATAATTACTGCAAAGCCTGGGGCGGGAAAATCAACGCTTCTCCTACAGGTAGCGACAGACGTTGCATCGAGGGGCTATAAGGTGCTTTATGCTTCAGGAGAAGAAAGTGAGAGCCAAATAAAAAGTAGAGCAGATAGGCTTTTTGAGAAATTAGAACCTGGAGTCTGGGTTTATTCTGATAACAGCATGGACAATGTGCTTGATGTTGTAGGACAAATAGACCCGGATCTGATAATAGTAGATAGTATACAAACTTTTGTGCTGGACGGATTTCCTGGTTCTAGAGCAGGGTCACCAACGCAGACGATGGAGTGTGCTAATGAATTGCAAAGGCTTGCCAAGGATCCATCAAGGCCAAGAGCTGTATTCTTGGTTGGACAGATGAACAAGAGTGAAGAAATCGCCGGACTGCGTGCTCTAGAACACCTTGTGGATGCAGTTTTAATATTGGATGGAGATAATGAAGAAGAGCTCCGAGGACTATCTGTTTCCAAAAATAGATTTGGAAGTACTTGGGAACGAGGCTATTTTTCTATGACTGAAAGTGGTCTTATATCAATTGACAATCCCTCTGAGTATTTTATGACATATAGAGATAAAAATGAAAAGGTTTCTGGATGCGCTCTTACAGTAGTTAAGGATGGCTCAAGACCAATTATAGTTGAAATTGAAAGCTTAGTATCAAAAACATTTACACCTTTTCCGTCCAGGATAGGAGAATGTGTACGCAGAGAACAACTAAGCACTTTGATATCAATACTTGAACAACGTGGAAGGATTTCTCTGTATGACAAGGATGTAGTTATAAAGACTTCGGGTGGTTTGAAGTTTAAAGAACCTGCTGTAAATTTGTCAATCATAATGAGCATTGTGTCGTCGGTCTATGATAAAGAAATTCCTAATGATACAGTTTTTATATCAGACGTGGGGCTTACAGGTGAGCTGAAAAAAGTACCCTCGTTGGAACTGAGGATTAGAGAACTTGACAGAAGAGGATTTAAACGGGTTTACATAGCAAAGAATGCCTTGCTTAGATCACTTGACATAAAAAACATTGAAGTGATTGAACTCAAGTCGCTTCAAGATGTAATAAATCATGTGTTTAAAGCACCATCGAAATGAAAATATTTATATACTCTTCGGAGTCACGAGGGATGATATGGACTTGAAAATAATTAAAACTGAGAATAAAAATGCTGACTTTATTAAGCTTATAAAATTATTAGATGAAGACCTTGTTGAACGAAATGGGGAATTGCAAAAGCAATTTGATAAGCATAACAAAGTTGATCACATAAATGATGTAGTAATTATTTATAGAGATAATTTTGCAGTTGCTTGCGGGGCATTCAAAGAACATGATATTGACTCTGTAGAATTAAAGAGGATATTTGTAATTAGGGAGCATAGGCAGCGGGGACTTGCAACTTTAATAGTTAACGAATTAGAAGAATCGGCAAGGATTAAGGGATACAAGTATGCTTTGCTGGAAACTGGGATAAAGCAACATGAAGCAATTAATCTTTATAAAAATAATGGTTATGACATAATTCAAAACTATGAGCCTTATATCGGAAATATTTATAGCGTATGTATGAGAAAAACGCTATAGGAAATAATTTTCAACCACTTTGCATGATAGGTAAACTTTATGTTGAGTAATAAAGAAAAAAGTTTAAATAGAAGGGGCTAATATTTTCCAATTAGCCCCACTTTTATTATCTTAAGTTATACTTACCCAACATGCGTATTCTGTCATTTTCCTTGATGATTATATCATAAAGGTTCAAATCAAGTGAATTGCACAACGATGCCAAATAAAATACATTTCTTCCAATGTCTCTTTCAATAGAATCTCTACAACTATCACATAAAATACCATCTACGTGACTATCCACAGAACTTTTCATCTCATCAAAGCTAGCATCGATAGAAATCTCCTGCTTATGAGCAGAAATAGTCAAACAACCACATTGGGTAACAGATTTTATAATGGATCTATTTACTCTAGAATTTGAATCTTGATATTTAGTAATTAAATCAAGTATACTTTTATTTCTAACTAATAATTCCTGTGCAGTGTATTGAAAATCATCAATAAGCATATCTTTCATTTGATTCACCTCAGTGTTTAGATGTCTAATTTTATTATACGTTCAAAATCAAGGTACTGTCAAACAAAAACATTAATTTTTATATCAAAGTTATTCTCTCGTTCTTTTGACAAGACCTATTCTTTGTAGTATACTTGTCCTAAGAGAAATAAATACAGAACGTAGTTTATCAAACGCACTCAATGATCAAGGTGCGTTTTAGTGTTTTATGATTCTATTACTAAAATAGCTTAACAAGAAGAGATTCACATAATAATATTAGGGGGACATAGATGCTGTATGTCCTTAAGCTTTGCTCGCTAAGCTTGATATATAAAAATTAAATATATTTATGTTTGATTATTTGGAGGTTACGATGTATAACGTAGGAGACAAAATTGTATATCCTATGCATGGTGCAGGCGTTATTGAGGCCATTGAAGAAAAAGAAATATTGGGCAAATGGTGTAGCTATTATGTTATGAAAATTCCTATTGGGGATTTGAAAGTAATGATACCAACGAATAATGTTGATGACATAGGGATTAGAGATGTGGTAAGTTTTTCTGAGGCTGATAGGGTTTTCAAGGTTTTAGGAAATGGACAGCATGAGTTCTCGCCAAACTGGAATAAGCGCTATAGAGAAAACATGGTTAAGATAAAAAGTGGCGATATATTTGAGGTGGCTGATGTTGTGAGATCCCTTATGCAGAGAGAGAAAGAAAGAGGTCTTTCAACAGGTGAAAGAAAAATGTTAAATAGTGCAAAGCAGATACTTATAAGTGAATTAGTTCTTGCAAAAGGATTAAATCAGCATGAGGTGGAGCTTAAGATACAGGAGTACTTATACGGCTGAGTAAAAAAACCTTTTGAAGGAGATTTAATGTGTTAAACAGAGTTATTAAAATTTCTTTTTCTATTCTAGGTGCTGTTACCGGTTATACTATTTTACGTACAATTTTTATAAGCAATGATTTTAATGTCAGTGAAAGCATACGAATTAGTTTCTTTGTTATGTTTTCATTGATTTTTTGTGCCCTGTTTTATTTCATGGCTGCGAAAATCATTGGATTTGTCGGTGGTTTTATTGACAAGTTTGAAAGTCAAATTCAAAATATTACTCTTTCTGAAATGTTTGTTTGTGCTATTGGGCTCATTATTGGCTTGGTTGTAGCAAATCTGATAAGCATACCGATTATAAAGATTCAGATAATAGGAGTAACTTTTGCTGTTATAATTAACATTTTATTTGGATTTGCCGGGGTGGTGCTTTCTCTTAGAAAAAGGAATGAAAATTTATTTGAACTCTTTAAAGATACAAAAATCAATTCTAGCAAGGTATCCAATGAAAAAATATCAAAGCTGTTGGATACCAGCACGATAATTGATGGAAGAATATTAGACGTTTGTGCTGCGGGCTTTATAGATGGGGATATCATTATACCCTCCTTTGTGCTAGAAGAGCTAAGGCATATTGCAGATTCTACTGATGCACTCCGAAGAGCGAGAGGAAGAAGAGGACTTGATATTTTAAATTTGCTTCAGAAGGATAGTAGTCATGTGGTGAAAATTGAAGAGTTTAGTTATCCAGATATTCAAGAAGTTGATGAAATGCTTTTAAAAACATCACAAAAGCTTAAGTGCAAGCTAGTGACCACCGACTATAATCTTAGCAAGGTAGCAAGTCTTAAAGGGATACAAGTTTTAAACATAAATGAGCTGGCTAATGCAGTTAAACCAATAGCTTTGCCTGGGGAAGAAATGAGCGTTCAGGTGGTAAAGGATGGTAAGGAGAGCGGTCAAGGCATAGCATTTTTAGAAGATGGAACTATGATTGTCGTAGAAGGTGGTAGAAAGTATTTAGGAGAAACAATACAAGTCATTGTAACCAGCGTACTTCAGACCTCTGCTGGAAGATTGATTTTTGCAAAGCCCAATAAATAGTTGCTTACATATTTTTAGTGGAGCATTTTTGCTAACTAAGATAGGCATCGTACAATTAGGGCTAATGTAGGCTAGGAGTGAACTTGGACGTACAGAAGGATCGGTTTAGAGGGAACGTAACAGCTATAATAACTGCCGCTGGAAAAGGTATAAGAATGAATTCTGACATCAACAAGCAGTATATTGAGATTGCTGGTATTCCTGTTTTGGCAAGAACTATAGATGTGTTTCAGCAATGTGAGGACATTGATAACATTATTGTTGTAGTTAACGAAGAGGATATAAATGTTTGCAGACATACAATAGTTGAACACTACAATTATTCAAAAGTAAAGTCATTGGTTAGTGGTGGAGCACAGCGTCAGAATTCAGTATATAAGGGACTTTGCTCAGTGAATGAAAATTGCACAATTGTGCTAATCCATGATGGTGCTAGACCTTTTGTAACAAACAAAAATATTGTTGATTGTATAAATGCAGCAAAAAACTATCGCGCATGTGGTATTGGAGTTAGGCTTAAGGATACCATTAAAATTTCTGACCAAAATGGTTTCGTAGAGTCTACTCCAGATAGAAGTAATCTGTGGAGTATTCAGACACCGCAGGGGTTTGAATACGACATTATAATGGATGCACACGAAAAGGCTATCCAGAGTAACTATATTGGTACCGACGACATGATTTTGGTTGAGAGACAAGGTATACCAGTCAAAATTGTTGAGGGTAATTATCAAAACATAAAAATTACTACCCCAGAAGATCTAGCCATTGGGGAGTCGATTATAGTTAACTTGTGAGGATTTTGTTTTAAAAAGATTAAGAAATCTGTTTATAGCGCTGTTACGCAACAAAAGACCTGAATACCTTTTCCTTGCCCAAATGCAGTAAGACCTTCACCAGTGGTAGCTGTGATACCTACACTATTCTCGGGAATGCTAAGAAGCTTTGAAATCACTTTCTGCATTTCTGGTATTTTAGGTGTTATTTTTGGATATGAGCATTCTATGGAAATAGAGATGTGAACAATTTTTATGTTCAACAGATACTTCAGTGATTCTATTACATATGCTGAGCTGTCTGTGATTCCTTCTTTTTGGCACATTTCATCGGCTATTTCCCCGAGAATATTAACACACGTTACGCCAGAAATAGCATTTGTTATTGCATGTAGAACCACATCGGCGTCACTATTTCCAGCAAGAGGAGTCACTCCATCAAATACAACTCCGCCTAGAATAAATTTTTTGCTAGTTTTCTCAAAATCAAATCTATGACTATCTTGGCCTATCCCAACCTTCATAATTTTATTTTCTCCCTTCCAGAATGTACACAAACATTATAATATACCCAGTATGACACTGCAAGAGTATTGACATACTATGATACATTTATTGTATAATGATAGATAGAACTTTTTGGATTTATATAAATTTAATGATAAATAGATTTTTTGGAGGTAGAGATGGCTAAAGATAAGAAATTAGTGGAAGCAATAACATCTATGAATGATGACTTTGCACAATGGTATACTGATGTTATAAAAAAGGCTGAAATGGTGGACTACTCAAGTGTTAGAGGGTGTATGATTATAAAGCCATATGGCTATGCTATTTGGGAAAACTTACAGAAGGAATTGGATAATAGATTCAAGGCTACTGGACATGAAAATGTATATATGCCGCTGCTTATTCCAGAGAGCTTATTGCTAAAGGAAAAAGAGCATGTTGCAGGGTTTGCACCTGAAGTTGCATGGGTAACTCATGGTGGGGATGAAAAACTTGCAGAGAGATTATGCATTAGACCTACGTCTGAGACACTATTTTGCGAGCACTATGCTAATATTATTCATTCATACAGAGATTTACCAAAGCTATATAACCAATGGTGCTCTGTCGTTCGCTGGGAAAAGACTACAAGACCATTTTTGAGAACTCTGGAATTCCTATGGCAGGAAGGACATACCGCACATGCTACTGAAGAAGAGGCTCAGGAAGAAACCATAAAGATGTTAAATGTTTATTCGGAGTTTTGCGAAAATGTGCTTGCAATTCCTGTAATTAAAGGAAGGAAAACTGACAAAGAAAAGTTTGCTGGTGCAAAAGCCACTTATACCATAGAAAGCTTGATGCATGATGGCAAGGCATTACAGTCAGGTACCTCGCATAATTTTGGTGATGGATTTGCAAAGGCTTTCGAGATTCAATATACAGATAAAAACAATCAGCTCCAATATGTTCATCAAACCTCGTGGGGAGTGACAACCCGTCTTATTGGTGCAATTATAATGGTGCATGGTGATGACAGTGGTTTGATATTGCCACCTGTAATAGCGCCTACACAAGTAATAATAATTCCTGTGTCGCAGCAAAAAGAAGGTGTACTGGATAAGGCAAATGAGTTATTGTCAAAGTTATCTGCAAAATTCAGAGTAAAAATTGATGATAGCGACAAGATGCCTGGCTGGAAATTTAGCGAATATGAAATGAAGGGTGTTCCTCTTCGTCTTGAAATAGGTCCTAAGGATATAGAGAAGAACCAGGTGGTATTGGTAAGAAGAGATACCAGAGAGAAAATATTTACGCCAATTGATGATTTGGAAGAGACTGTTGAAAACCTTCTTATTGATATCCAAAAGTCATTGCTAGAAAAGGCAAGAGAGTTAAGAGACAAGAAGACTTATACAGCAACTACCTTAGATGAGTTTGAACAGGTATTAAATACCACTCCAGGCTTTATAAAAGCAATGTGGTGTGGGGAGCAAGAGTGTGAGGACAAGGTAAAAGAAAAAACTAGTGCGACAGCGAGGTGTATGCCTTTCGAGCAGGAGCAAATCTCAGATAAGTGCATGTGCTGTGGAAAACCTGCAAAGACAATGGTTTATTGGGGTAAGGCGTACTGATATTAGGTTTAAATGTTTGGGAGTATGGTTAGCCCCTGAAGTAAAGCGAGCGAGCGAGAGCTGGCTTTACTTCAGGGGCTTTTTTAACGTATTGGAGAATCTATAATTTAATAGCCTGCTGCAAATGGACTTGAGTCGGCAGCACAGCTAAAAATAATATAGCAATAAAGTATATTTTTGCAGAGCCTGGACGGATAGCAGGGACGAAAAGATTTTTTAACAGTTAACTAAAAATTTACTCTACATTAATCTTATGTTATCATCACTAGATTATATTGAGAATATAAATAATCTATATTTTTATCAACTTATAAGGGTGAAAATATATGAATCTACAAAATGTACAAGTAAATTTTCTGAATTTTATCAATTATATTCAAAATATTTATAAACAAGGGGCGATAATTAATGAAAAAATCTAAAAAAACATTTGTTCTTGATACCAACGTTTTGCTACATACTCCTTATGCACTTTACTCCTTTGAGGACAACAATATAGTTATACCGGAGGTAGTGCTGGAGGAACTTGATAAATTTAAGAAGGATAATACCGAGCTTGGTGCAAATGCAAGGCATGTTGCAAGGCTGATTGATGGATTGAGGGAAAAAGGTAATTTAAGTAAAGGAGTTAAGCTTGAGAATGGAGGAACGCTTCGTATTGAGATGAACTTTCATGAAGTGAAGCTTCCTGAAAGTTGGATAGGAAGTGTGAACGATAATAGAATATTGAAGGTTTGTAAGGGACTGCATGAAAATGGAGAAAAGGTATTTCTAATTACAAAAGATATATTTGTAAGAATCAAGGCTGATGTCTTAGGGATAGCAACACAGGACTTTTTTGCAGAGCAGGCTCCAATTTATGATGAACAGTACAAAGGCCGTTATGATGTTTTTACGACAGAGCAGAAATTAGACGAGTTTTACAAAAACTCTAATCTGATACCAGAAGACTTATTTCATTTTCCCAATAATTCCAAGAAGAAAGAGAGCATTGAACTTGTAACAAACCAGTTTTTGATAATACACTCTTGCATTAATGAAAAACAGACAGCGTTAGCTCGTTTTGATGGCAAGGAAATTGTTCCCCTTAAGTTCAAGCAGGAACATCCTTTCGGTGTTACCCCAAGGAATGCAGGACAGAAATTTATCCAAGAGGCATTAATGATGGATACTGTAAAGGCACCCCTTGTAATTATCAAGGGATCAGCAGGAACTGCGAAAACATTTTATTCACTTGCTGTTGGTCTCCACAAAATGATTACAGAATCTGGTAAACCTTATAGAAAAATATTGGTATGTCGCCCAAATGTGAAATTCGACGAGGATATAGGATTTTTGCCTGGAACCGAGCAGGAAAAGATTGCCCCTTTCTTAAGACCTATCATAGATAATTTGGAGGTTTTGATTGATAACGATGAAAGTGAACGATATAACAGTGAAAAAGAACTCAAAGATAAAATTGATGAGCTTTTTGATAGAAAAATAATTAGTACTGAAGCGATAGCATTTATAAGAGGTAGGTCGATTACAAAACAATGGGTAATTATTGATGAAGCACAGAATCTGACTCCAAAACAGGTAAAGGGAATTATAACCCGCGCAGGAATGGGCACAAAGATAATATTAATAGGTGATCCAGAGCAGATAGACCATCCTTTTCTAGATATAAGAACAAATGGTCTAAGCTATGCAGCAGAAAAGATGAAAGGAAGTTCTCTATGCTTCCAGATTACTCTTACTGAGGATGAATGCGAGCGTTCCGAGCTGGCATATGAAGGTGCGAAAAGAATGTAGCGGTCAAATTGTGGTTATTGTAATTAATTGTAAAGAATATTTTTATAAGCTTTAAAGCAATAAGACAATACCTATGCTAATTAATTAGCATAGGTATTGTTTTATTGCTCATTAGATTTTTTTCTTTTGTGTGTTGGACATTTCTCTTTTGTAGAATGTATGTTGTTTTTAAAATCAGTTGCTGATTATAATATATTGCAATATTAGATATATTTCTATCTAATTCGTGTTAAAATTTCGTTAAATTCCTCCCTGAGTTTGCATTATTATCTAGAATAAATCTCAGCATGATATACATTCACACAACTCCAGCGATGGAATAAGTGCAGTATCTGAGCTGTGTGTTAATACAATTACTTAATAATTCTACCTTCACAGTTAGAAATAGGCAATTTTATTTCTCTCTAAAGTAAATAAATGTTAGAAAAAATGTCAATACTAGAATCATACGGTTCTTTATCCAGTAAATGACTGCGACAATAGTCTAGAGTTTAGTACTCAGAGGAAAACCGCATTAATTCTTTGTAGGAGGGGTTCTATGAAACGAAAGAAAATATTGACGATAGTATTAGCTTTTTTGATCCTTGTATTTACTGTAATACCAATGGGAACTGCACAGCTTAAAGTTGATGCCTCAGAAGCTTATCAAAAGGTGGATTTTAGTTCAGCGACTGTAACTGCTTCTAAAGTAAATTTGCGTACTGGTCCTGCAACAACATTTAATATTATATGTAAACTTAATAAGGACCAGAAGCTAACTGTTATGGGGAAACTAGGCGATTGGTATTCCGTTTACGTTAGCTCAAGTGGTAATGTAGGAGCAATTTCCTCGCAGTACCTTAAAATTGAAAAGGCGGCAACAACTACTAGTACAAAGGTTGTTCCAAAGGTTGTTACAAAAGTCGCAACAAAGATCCCAACAAAGGTTGCCACCACAGTTTCTACGCAGGTTAAAGATATTTCTTCTGATGAGCAGGCTATGTTGGACTTGGTAAACAAAGCAAGAAAGGAAAAGGGGCTAAAGGCTCTTGCGTTCGATTCTGGTCTATTAAAAATATCAAGACTGAAAGCGACTGATATGAAAAATAATAATTATTTTAGTCATACGTCAAAAGTCTATGGTACACCTTTTGATATGATGAAAAAGTATGAAATTAAGTTTAGTGCTGCCGGCGAAAATATTGCAGGTAACCAGACGGCGGAAAAAGCAGTAAATGCCTGGCTGAAGGAAAGTGGAAACAACCTTTTTAGTGGAAAGTTTACACATATAGGCATTGGCATTGTGGACAGTCCCACATATGGAAAGCTATTTGTGCTAATGTTTATAAAGAAGACTTAGTTCAGATGAAGTTTTCTGAACTCTAGTCGCACTTATTTCGAAGCTTGGCGGCACTTACATCCGCTTATTAAAGCGGATGTATTAGTAACGCCGCTGAGATGACCAAAACTTAGTTCAGATGGAATTTTAGTAACACCATTGAGATAAAAAAATAATGGGAATTTCCCATTATTTTTTTTATAATCAATGCCAAGCGATATGGGTGATTACAACTTTTATCTTTTCACTATTTGTTCTAAATCAAATGGTGGTTCAATTGAAATTGTACTATTCTTCAAATAATCAAGGTGCTTAGCTGAGCTTTTGAAGTCAAAAATAAGCTTGCTGGCGCAAAGCATCTGATATTTTGCATTGTACTGCTTGTTTTCTGTATTTTTGCCATACTTGCCATCACCAATTATTGGATGTCCATAGTACGCAAGGTGAGCACGGATCTGGTGGGTTCTGCCAGTAACAAGCTCGACCTCCAACAAACTTAAGTTTTCAAGGGTCTTAATAACTTTGTATCGAGTTACTATTTGTACTGAGTCCTTAGACTTTCTGTCAGAAATAAAAACCCTGCTAATCTTTTCGTTTTTTTCCAAAAAGTCTGTAAGTTCAGCTTGCTTATTTTCCATTCTACCTGAAACTATACAAGTATAATATTTTTGAATTTCTCTATATTTAATTTTATCAAGCATAATATCTAAGGTTGTGGCATTTTTTGCAATTATTACTAGCCCACTTGTATTCCTATCTAGTCTGTGGCATAAAGCGATATCAGAACCATATTGGCTCTGAAGTTTATCAATAAGTGTAGCCTCTTTTTGGTTTTTGTCAGGGTGTACAGGGATACCTTGCGCTTTATTTACCACAAAAAGATTATCATCTTCATATACAACACTATAGCCTTCATCATTTCTTCCTATTAGGAAATCGTCAATGATGAAAATTTCAATTTTATCTCCACTAGCGACTAAATACTCTTCTTTTACTCTAAATCCATTTACCTTTATATCTTTCTTACGAAGAGACTTATATAACATACCAGATGTCAAGTTTGGGAAAAAGTCTCGTATCACTTTATCGATTTTTTTGCCAGCATGTTTTTCTTCTGCGGTAACTATTCTCATGTTATGTATTATTAAGGGATAATTAAATAATAGCCTCTTCAAAATGGAAAGTTATTATTTAGTTGTCTCTTATAATCCTTTCTACTAGGATGCAATACTTGTCGCAGAGAGCTTCTGACTCAATGCTTGAATTGCTTTCTGAAATTATATTGAAAATCGGCTTATCAGCATCGGGTACTATAAGTGCCCAGCCTTGATTAGAATGTATCTTTATTCCGTCTAATAGTTCGATCTTTTTTTCTTTTTGCTCATTTATAATTGTTCGCATAACTGTTCCTTTTAATTCCCAAGGACAAGGAATACCTTTTTTACGGATAAAGAATTCTGGAATTTCTGATAGCAGCAAGCTCAGTGTAGTGCTTGATGAACACATATATTCAATTATTTTTACCAGTCCTGCAATAGCATCAAAACTTAGAATTAATTGTCCGAATTTTTTGGAGTTTGTTTGTATATTCTTGCTCAAAATTTGATCCATTATTGCTTGATTACAATTTTTGGTTCTCTTAACAATACCATTATATTTAAGAGCAAGTTTATCAATTACCTCTGAAGCCGAAATAGGTGCAAAGAAGGTAGACTTTGGAGCAGACTTAAATATTATTAGAGAAATAAGGGCTTGGAATAAATCATCCTTTACTACTTTGCCAAACGTGTCAACTAATATAAGGGTTTCACCATTTTTATCTATAATTGCAGCAAAATCAGAATCTGTATCCTTAATGTGGTCAATTAAAGAATCTAAAGCATTATTATCAATATATGAGAAGCTAGTTATTTTGCAGCCCAAATCAGTAAGGAGTGGTACAACAATTGATAGAACAAACTCTGATTGGGAAAAAACACATACTTTTGGATTTTTTTCTTTGATGATATCCATATCTGTTTTAGAATTTATCGAACGCATATAATAGTTGCTAAAATCAGTAATGTTATTTAACATGCTAATTTGGTGTGCAGAGCATCTTTTGAAATCCTCTTTAAAAAACGAATTTTCTATTTTACGCTCTGTAAAGCGGCTTATAGAAGCACCTCTGTCATCCATGAAGTCAACTCTAATCATATTTGCATTTTCAATATCTGGTTTAATGTGTATACCGCCTTCTACAGCTAAAAAACTGATAGCAGCTCGAGCAATAGGTGTCAAAAGACTGCTCATATTGTACACTTCTACACCAACAGATAAAATACCTGAAATGAAGGCATGCTTGAACATTCTGGCCGAATTGGAATTAGTTGAGCTAACCACAACTCTAGTTCCTATTTTAAATTGAGAGCCATAGGCTGCACCTAGTCTTGTGGCGAATTCTGGAGATATATCAACATTAATTATGCCTGAAATACCATTTTCTCCAAATATCTTATTAGAATGCTTGGTGCCCCATATCATATTTCTGTCAATGATAGCAAAGGGCTCAATTATCTTTTCAGGCCATATTTTTATGTTGGGTTTTACTATTACTCTTTCATTGATTTTACAGCCTTCACCTATGACCGCATTCTCAAATACTGATACATAATGTTTGAGATTTACACGGTTACATAGTATAGCACCTCTTAATTCACTTCCATACCCTACATAGCAATTATCCCATATGATACTGCGAACAATGGAAACATCATCCTCAATGATGGTATTATTGCCTATGATAGTGTAGTTGTCAATTAACGTACCACTACCGATTTTGCAATTGGAACCTATTATACAAGGGGCGTTTATCTCTGCGCTGCTATCAATGAATGTTCCTGCTCCAACCCAAACATTTTCCTTGATCTGAACGCCGTCAAAATCTAATTTCATTTTTTTATCTAAAATATCACAGTGAGATTTTAGATAGGATCTTATATCACCTATGTCACACCAATAGTCTGACATAATGTATCCAAACAATTTTGTTGATGAGGATAAAAGAGAAGGAAATACATCACGACTGAAATCAATGCTTTTATTGGGTTCTATGTATTTCAAAATCTCTGGTTCAAGTATGTATGTGCCAGTATTAACTGTATCACTGAATATTTCTCCCCAACTTGGTTTTTCAATGAAACCAGTTATGAATCCATCCTCATTTGTTAGTACTACTCCGTATTCTAGTGGGAGATTAACCTTAGTAAGAATAAGTGTTGCTATAGAATTTTTTTCCTTATGGAAATCTATTGCTTTAGCAATGTTAAAATTTGTAATAGAATCACCGCTGATTACAATAAAAGATTCATCTAGGAAGCTTTGTGCACTTTTTATACCTCCTGCTGTTCCTAGAGGTGTTTCCTCAATAAAATAGGAAATATTAACACCTAAGTTTTTACCACTACCAAAATAATCCTTAATTAGTTGAGGATGATACATTAAAGTAATGCCAATATCAGTAATACCGTACTGCTTTAATAAATTAATCGTATGCTCCAACACTGGCTTGTTCATTATCGGAACCATCGGCTTTGGCAAATCACAGGTTAGGGGTCTGAGTCTAGACCCTTCCCCACCAGCCATAATAATAGCTTTCACACTATCACCCCACAATACTGGTATTTATTCCACGTCTACCGCCGCAAATTCTCCCACTTTTATTAGCGGTGAGATAAGCGGCTGTACGACTATGGGTAATGATTTCTAAGTTTTTTTATCTTTCGAATTAAAAACACATATTACTATATTCCATGTTTATTGTAATAATCCTCTAAATATTTCTAGTCTATGACACAAAAGCTTCCTTCAAGCACCGAAAGGGCACTATCCCTGTTGTCTGCACCAACTTTAATTTCTAATTTAACGATAGTGGACACAATAGCTCCAGGAAATTTTCTAACTGTGTGTTTCTGGTTAATTCCAATATGAAGTCCAAATTCTGACGTATTTATACAAGCCATTCTTATTCCATTGGTTTTCAAATCACACATTGCATTATTTGCATCATATAAATTTGTGTAAAGAGCTGTAATGTTTTCATCCATGTTTGCGCTTACCTCCAATATTGATAAATACTAGCATTCCTTAGTATTTACAATTTATTAAGAAATAAGCGTTTTTTTAATTATTCTTTAAAAGTAAATAGTTTATTAAAAAAGAAACCAATAAGTGTGTAAAATACCATTCCAATAAGCTGTGATATATTCTTACTAACGCTTAGCTTTTCAACCAATAAAACAACTAAGCCAAGCTGAAGCGAATAACATACAGCAAAAACTGCTGCAAACCTTATAAATTGTTTTAAAGTTGGCGTCTGATTCCCTTTGAAGGTCCAAAGCTTGTTCATAATAAAGCTGTTAAAGAACCCAGCTACAAATCCGACAGCATTTGAAATTTTGTAGGATACTCCAAATCCATTCATTAATGCAAATATTATTACCCCAGTTATTAGTGTGTTGATTACGCCTACTAAACCGTATTTGATCATCTGACCAAACATTTTTATAAACTTTTCTTTTAAGCTATTATAAATACTCATGTTTCCCCTTCTCTTTTGTATTTTGGTTGTTTTCATAACTTCTACGATGATGCAGAACAAGAAACTTTGACATATTTAAGTGTGTAAAAGTATATATAATAATACAAATAATAATATTTATTTTTGTATTTGTATATTAATATGTACCGTTTAAGATGGCTTAACCATCTTACTATTTTAGGAATAATTAAGTAATAACTTCCCATTTTTGAAGGGACTGTTTTCCACCAAGACTTCGTTGTCAAAAAAAATCTCCCTTCAAAACAGTGCTTTATTATTTAGGTAGTCCCTAATTAAATTTTACCATATCAAATTTCAAATAAATAGGTGGTATAAAAATGTCTATTAAAAAGAGAAAATATTCTCTCGTTTATGCTTCAAAATATGCCGTATCTTTTAAAAAAAATAGGCCACTTCATTTAATGATTGCAATATACATAATATTTTTAGTCATTTTATCGGTAGAGCCTTTTAATGGATTTGAATGGTGGTATGGGAATTTAGCTGCTGTGATTGTGGTGACGGTATTGGCGGTATCTTATAGAAGAGGTAGGTTAACCAATTCATCCTATGCTTGCATTCTACTTTTACTTATTTTACATACGGTAGGAGCTCATTATACATATTTGTTTTGCCCAATTGGAGATTGGATGAAGGGAATTTGCGGTTTTAAAAGAAATAACTATGACAGGCTTGTAAGCTTTGCTTTTGGACTTATTATTTCCATTCCTGTGATAGAGGTATTATATCATAGATTGCGGCTCAGATATATTCAAGCTTGTGTACTTTCTGCCATAATTATTTTATCAATTTGTTCATTTTATGAATTAGTTGAAATGTATTCTTCAATGATATTAAGTTCACAGCAAGCAGTTGTGTTTCTGGGCAGGCAAGGAGATATGTGGGATTCTCAAAATGATATGGGCATGGGTTTACTAGGTTCCTTAATTACTATGGGAGGTTGTATATTTTTCAAACTTAAAAAAAACCATAAAATACATATGGTTAAGTATAATAGCAATTAGCATAAAATTCTCGACTGAGCAGATTAACCTTTCAAATTTAATAATATTTTAGCAGTAATTTGTAAAGAATAAAATTACTGGTTGTTCCTTAGCTCCAGAGATGAGGTAAATACTAATTATTAGAAAGGATGGTACGTATGAGCAAAGATAAGCCTAAAAATAATAATGAAAGCGTTGCCATTGACAACGATCAACTAGGAGAAAATAAGACAAACAATGGTGGTGGAAAAAAAGGCGGATGTGGCTGCGGAAAGACCAATAAATAGTTTAGTTGTTTATTAGAAGCAGTTTCAACTGTAAATAAAATGCGAATTGGGGGTAACCTCAATTCGCATTTTATTTATAGGACAAACGCATCAATTAGTTTTTTAGATATAAAGGATGCCAGATAGACAAGGTATTACCTATTTGTTTTATCTTTGGCATTCTTTTATTGTTATTTACTATTTTTATGGGTCAACAAAAAAAAGTAGAGGATTTTA
>DATCID010000084.1:0-2168 GCA_036507975.1 Ruminiclostridium sp. | reverse complement strand
CATGAACGTCTGCTTCATATTGAAGAAACCAAAAAGCAAAAACTTGAGAGTGAAGCAAAACTGACAAAGGAGAAACAATCACCTAAGCAAAAAGTAGTTGAAAGGGTGGTAGAGAAAAAGGTAATAGTTGAAAAAGAAGTAATAGTGGATAGACCTACAGTTGTGAAAGGGTTGCTTAAAATAGCAACCTTTTCTGTTTCTCCAGGTGCAGGAAGCACGACCATGGCAATAAGGCTTGGTGAGCAGCTTAGCAAATATGGTAAAACAGCTGTTATTGAAGTAGGTAATTCAAATTCTCTCCAATATGCAAAGCCAGCATCAAACTGTGAATACAGGGTTTTGAATAAAGCTGAGGAGATAGGTGATGCGCTATATGAACTATACCGTTCAGGGTTTAATTTAACGGTAACAGATTATGGCTGCCTATTTAATATTAATTCCGATGGAAGCATGGATGAAACTGATGATAGATCCGTTAACCGAATACTTCTAAAGGAGTTTATTAAGGCTGATGTAAAAATAGGATTGGCATTTACAGCAGCCTGGCATATTGAAAAGCTAAAATTCTTTTTACCAGGCAATATGATTTTCGAAGGACTGTGTGGCAGAGCGCATGAGGAATTGTGCTTTTTAACTGATGGAGAAGTTGAAAAAGCTGAGAAGTCACTAGGTAATATTAAATGCTTTAGCAGAGATATTGAAATGTCGGCTTTAGCTGAAAAACTTCTTCCGGATATTGCGGTTAATCCAAAACAACGAAAGCAGCGTGGGATATTCAATCTGTTAACTAGAAAATAAGAAAATGAAATTTAATCTCTTATCAAGAAAGGACATAAAAATATGAAGCAAAAATTAAAAGGTATTCTAGGTATTGTAATAATGTTTATTGCACTTGTCGCTACATATCTATGGATTACATATGGACAGCCGGAGCTCGAATCGGTGTCACTGCTTGTAGCTCAGAAAGATATACCTAAAGGCACAGTAATTGAAAATGCAAATCTATATTTCAAGTCACAAAAGATCAGTTTGAGTTCATCAGTTATAGGAGCAATAAAGCCGGAGCAGATTAATAGCTTAAATGGTAAGATCACCGATCAATTCATCTCTTCAAACGGTCAGATTGTACTGCAGAGTTTTTCAGAGAACAGTTTACTGCTAAAAGAAAATCAGTTTGTATTTAAACTGCCTCCGTCTTGGGTTTATTCAATTCCTTCATCTATAAGGCGTGGCGATAAAATAAGTATCTACGAGATAGATGGAAAAATAGACAGCAATTTAAACTTAGCTCAAAGCCTGGAATTGGTATTGACCAAAGGAAAAACCGAATCAATCTTTGACACTACGGTTGTATATGTAAAAGACAGTACTAACAGAGAGGTAGTAGATACCAATGGGGATGAACGTCTTGACGGAACTTCTCAAGTATCAAGTATAGAAATAATATGTGCTCGTGAGGATACACAGGTTCTAGAGAATAGTGTCCTAAGCGGCAAAAAGTTAATAGTTGTATATAGGTAACTTTTTTATTATCAACTAGCAAAGGACACCAGAAACTGAGCAGTTACGGATTAGCAAATTTTAAACTATGCGATCTAACTGATTTTAGTATACCTTTGCGTAATCAGCATTATTAGAAGGGAGAAAGAGTCAAATGAATAGTGTGACACTAATAACAAATGACATAGATTTATACAATGTATTTTTAGACTCAAAGCTATTTGATGAGGTCAACATTGCATCAAGCTTGGACGAAAAAGCCGAATATAATTATTTAATAGTTTCAGACAGGCTTTGTGGTACAAATGATCTAATACAGAATATTGAGAACGGCATGAAGACAAAGAAGATAATGTACCTTTTAAGCTCAAGCAAGGGCAGTCAATCAGGATATACAGCATTGACGGCGCTATTGAAATCTCATAACATCAATGTTTTTCCGCCAGCACTTACTGAAAATCAGATCTTATCAAGGTTCTGTGATTCAATAAACTTGCAGGAAAGGAGAATAAACAATGTCATTGTGATCTTCGGAGCTGATTCAAAAGTAGGAACTACATTGACAGCTCTGAGCATTGCAGAAAATCTAGCAGCTCAAAGCGAAGGCAGCATTGCATTTCTAAATCTAGCAGGACATGTTTCCTTCTCCTATATTGATAGTAACGATG
>DATCID010000083.1:0-12387 GCA_036507975.1 Ruminiclostridium sp. | reverse complement strand
GATGGCCACACCCGTTCCCATACCGAACACGGAAGTTAAGCATCTCAGTGCTGATAATACTTGGCTGGCGACGGCCCGGGAAGGTAAGTCTCTGCCAGAATTATATCAAAGCCTCAAGCGAATAGCTTGAGGCTTTGTTGTTATATGCGATCCAATTAAGTAACAGACATGAATATATTATTAATGTAAGAACGTATCAGAAACCCTAACAAAGTATATACAAGAAACTTTGGAAAGATTTTATTTGGAATTCAAAGGAAAATATCTTCAAGCTAATATCAAGAGATTTTTCTTAGGAATAACTAAATAATAAAACACTATTTTAAAACGGAGAGAATTTCTGTCAAGACAAGACGGCAGAAGCCTTAGTTGCACTTATACTTTCCTAAAGTGCTAGAGTTCAGATAACTTCATCTGAAATAAGGCTTCTTTATTACAACTGACGATAAGGTCGTATTTGCAGAAAATATCCTCTTCAAAAATGGAAAGTTATTATTTAGTTATTTCTTTTAGTATAAAAACATTTACAAAGCAAAGTATAAGTATTAAAATAAATGCAGTATTTGAAACTTTTTTATGCAAAAGCTGAAATATATATTGTGGAAATTTTAACAAAATAATGGGGTAATACTAATGGATAAACAGACATTGATAAGTAACATTAATAGAATGAAGAAAGAGCAAAATGCAGTGATAGTTGCACATAGCTATCAAGTGGATGACGTACAGGAAATTGCTGATGTTGTGGGTGATTCGCTTGCATTAAGTCAGTTCTGCGCATCAAATAGTGCAGATACAATTGTGTTCTGTGGAGTGCACTTCATGGCAGAAAGCGCAAAAATTCTTTCTCCAGAAAAGACAGTGTTGCTGCCCGAAATTGATGCAGGCTGTCCAATGGCAGATATGGTCACTGCCGAGGCACTAATAGAGGCTAAGAAAAAATATCCAGATGCAGAGGTTGTTTGCTATATAAACTCAAGTGCAGAGGTTAAGGCAGAGTGCGATATTTGTTGTACCTCGTCAAATGCAGTAAAAGTAATAAGGTCAATAGATAAAAAAGACATTATTTTTGTACCTGATAAGAATCTTGGTAGATATGTGGCAAAAATGGTCCCAGAGAAGAATATTATACTATGGGAGGGTTATTGCATAACGCATCATAAAATAAAGGTAAAAGACGTCCTGATGGCAAAAGAGTTGCATCCAGATGCAATACTTCTTGTTCATCCTGAATGTCAAGAGGAGATTGCAGATCTTGCCGATTTTGTTGGGAGCACCAAGCAGATTATAGATTATGCTAAGAACTCGGATAAGGATAAGTTTATAATTGGTACAGAGATGGGTGTGATGTATCAGTTAAAGAAGGATAATCCTCATAAGACTTTTTATTTGATGTCCACAGGCCTTATTTGTCCCAATATGAAGAAGACTACGCTGCAGAGTGTACATGATGCATTAGCATATAAAAAATATGAAATTAATTTAAGTGAGGATATAATTGAGAGAGCATCTCATTGTTTAAATAGAATGTTAGAGGTATGTAAATAAGAAGGATATAGATATGTCTACTGTTTTGTATTGTAAAGAACAGACAGAGGCAATAATAATGGATTTTACCCCTTAACAAGGCAATTACTGCCTTGTGTGTGTATTATAGGATAGAGAATTTAGCACATTGGGGATATGGAGGGTAAAAGATGGAAAGAGATAGTAAAAAGGTTGATATTGAGGTCATTGATAAGGATGTTATTATTATTGGAAGTGGTATAGCAGGTGTGTATACGGCGTTAGAAATACCTGAGAGCTATCAAATAGGTATAGTTACAAAAGAAACCTTAAATATTAGTAATTCTGTACTTGCGCAGGGTGGAATTGCAGTATCCCTTGACGAGAAAAATGATTCACCAAAATTACACTTTGATGATACTCTTTTTGCTGGGGCTGGCCTATGCGATGAGCAAAGCGTTTGGGTGCTAGTAGAAGAGGCTGCTGAAAATATAAGAAACCTCTGTAGTTTGGGTGTTAATTTTGATAAAAGCGGTCAAGAGCTATCCCTTACCAGAGAAGGCGCCCATAGTGTAAATCGAATTATTCATTCTGGTGACACAACTGGCAAAGAGGTGTGCGACAAGCTTATTGAAGGTGCACAGCATAGAGCGAATATATCTATATATGAAAGATTTTTTGCAGTAGATTTAATTGTAGAGTTAGGTAAATGTTATGGTGTTATTGTTTATGATGAGCAACAAGATAAAATGAAAATATTTAGATCAAGCTCTGTGGTAGTTGCTACAGGAGGTTTTGGACAGATATATTCGCATACAACAAATCCAGAGGTTGCGACCGGTGATGGGGTTGGAATGTGCTTAAGAGTGGGTGCGGAAGCTATGGATATGGAATTCATTCAGTTCCATCCTACCGTTCTGTACCACCCAAAAGATAAGAGCTTCTTAATATCTGAGGCTGTTCGTGGGGAGGGTGCACAACTCAAAAATGCAAATGGAGAACGTTTTATGCATAAATACCATGAGCTGGGTGAACTAGCCCCAAGAGACGTTGTATCAAGAGCTATATTTGAAGAGATGGCTATTTCTGGCTCAAGAAATGTATTTTTAGATGTTACCTTCCAAAGCAGAGAGCATCTAGAAAAAAGATTTCCGAATATTTTCAAAACTTGTTTGGATTACGGCATTGACATGTCAAAAGATTATATCCCTGTTGCGCCAGCTGAGCACTACTGTATGGGTGGAATTAAGACTGATGTTGATGGGCAGACAAATATTAATGGACTGTATGCATGTGGAGAAGTAGCATGTACTGGAATACATGGTGCAAACAGGTTGGCAAGCAATTCACTTCTCGAGGGCTTAGTCTTTGGTAGGAAAATTGCAAGAATAATTGAATTAGAAGCCAAGCAACCCAATTTGACTGATATTAATATTAAAACACTTGAAATATCTAATAAAGAAAATGACAACACTCTTAGGCATATGAAGGAAGAAATACAAGCTACCATGACTAAGTATGTCGGTATTATTAGAAATGAGCAAGGTCTTACAACTGCGGCTAATATTATAAGTGGAATTCTTGAAAGATACAGTAAATTAAAAGGCTTTAGTTTAATAAAACTTGAGGTTTCCAATATGCTGACAGTTGCCAAATTGGTAATTGATTCTGCACTTGAGAGAAAAGAGAGCAGAGGTGCACATTACAGATCCGACTTTGACAAGATTGATGATGTCAATTGGAAGAGAAGCATCACAAAGGTTTTAGAAGGAGGTTTGCGATGAGACTGGATAAGTTATATATACATGATATAGTTATAAATGCACTTAAAGAAGACATGCCTTTAGGGGATATCACCACTGACAACATTGTCAGCGAGGGAGATATGTCAAAAGCTGAGTTTTTGGCAAAACAGGATGCGGTCATAGCTGGACTTGATGTTGCAAAACATGTGTTTGAGGTGCTTGACAGCAATGTAAAATTTACGGCACTCATCAAAGATGGAGATGAAGTAAAAAAAGGTGACATTTTTGCAAAGGTGAGTGGCTCAACAAGCGCATTACTCAAGGCTGAAAGGACTGCACTAAACTTCATGCAGAGACTATCTGCCATTGCGACAATGACTAACAGATATGTTTTGAAGGTGCAGGGTCTTCCTGTTAGAATAACTGATACTAGAAAGACTACTCCAGGGTTAAGACTTCTTGAGAAGTATGCTGTGAGTGCAGGTGGTGGCTCTAATCATAGATTTTCATTGTCAGATGGGGTGCTGATTAAGGATAACCATATTGCAGCAGCAGGTGGAATTACAAATGCAGTTGAGCGTGTCAGGGAAAGTATACCTCATACTGTAAAGATTGAGGTTGAAGTGGAGTCACTTGAAGAGGTCCAGGAAGCTTTAGACTGCAACGCAGACATTATTATGCTTGATAATATGACAAATGAGCAAATGGCTGAGGCTGTTAGCTTGATTAATAAGAGAGCATTAGTTGAGGCGTCCGGCAACATGACTGAGGAAACAATCTATGAAGTAGCCTTAACTGGTGTGGATATTATCTCAGTTGGTAAGCTTACCCACTCAGCAAATTCTATAGATATAAGCATGAATATTGAGTATTAACTTACACAGGAATTAATAACTTTATTTATAGTCTGTGGATAAATTCAAATTTATCCACAGATTTTTTTAGTTATTCACATTTGAATTAATGACAATCCATATAAGGTATTAAATTAAAGGGTTTGAGCGTTTTAAACAAATAGTCACTTATCCACATGCAAATACATAAATGTGGATAAAGCTTGTTAAAATGCAGGAAATATGCACCTATAAATTTCTACATACAAAATATAGCTAGTATTATTCACCGCAGCTTGCACATTTAGTGGTAGACCAAAAAATATGGCATATAAAGGATGTGGATAATGTGGATTATAAGTTTTGAATTTAAGAAACAATTTCCTTAATAATTATTTACATAAAAGGCAGACTACATATGTACGCTTAAAAATCTATTATAGGGATTGCATCTGAATATTAAATTTTCTAGTGAAAATTGTATACTAAAATGTGATTACCAAAAACAAGGAGGCACTAACCATGAGTGGACACAAAAGTACTATGTCAGAAGCCCTGAAACAGGAAATCGCCAAAGAACTTGGAGTCTACAACACAGTTTCGACAGAGGGATGGGGAGCCGTAACTTCAAGAGATTGCGGAAACATGGTAAAAAAGGCAATTGAAATGGCTGATAGAAGTGTTAACCAATAATAGAAAAGTTTGCGTAGTAAGGGGCTGCAACATTATATAAATTCTGTTGCAGCCCCATTTTAAACTCTAGCTACCACTGGTAATACTTCCACTTAAAACAAAGCCTCTGTTAATTTACATTCCTCTAATTCTAATTAGATTGATTTTGCATGGGAATTCATTTATTATAAGTAAAGAGAGAGTAAAATAAAAATGTGCATTTTGGTATTATTGGGAGGAGGTTATGCTATGAAAAGTGCATTATTTGTGTACAACCCTGTTTCAGGGGGACATAGAGTTCCACAGGAATTGGATTACATAATTGATTCATTTCAAAATAAGGGGATACTCGTACAGCCATATAGATTAGCTGAAACAAACAATGAGTATCTTGTCACCCTACTGAAATCTGGTATATATGACTTTGTTGTTGCATCTGGTGGAGATGGAACTATAAATTTTGTAGCAAACATACTTCTAGAAAATCAAATAAAAATACCCATTGGTGTAATTCCATCAGGAACATGTAATGACTTTGCAAAATGTCTTGGAATAAACTCGTTGAGGGAGAGTATTGATATAATTCTTGAGGGTAAGACCTTAGACTGTGATGTTGGGTATATCAATAATAGTTGTTATTTTTTGAGTACTTTTGCAGGAGGAAACTTTGTAGATGTTTCCTTTAGCACAAACAGTGAGCTCAAAAAAAATTTGGGACCGTTTGCCTATTATCTTCAAGGACTGTCTGAGGTAGCTAACATAAAAAGCTTTGATCTTAAAGTAGTTGCTGATGAACGCATTATAGAAGGTAAGTTTATACTATTTTTAATAGCTAACGGTAACCAGGCTGCGGGGTTTCCAAACATTTTAACTGACGCTGATTTTACTGATGGACTTATGGACATTATACTGGTGAAAAAATGTTCAAATATAAGTCTTGCAAGCATTTTCTTTAAGGTTTTAAGCAAGGAGTCCACCAATGATAAAAATGTAATTATAATAAAGGCAAGGAAATGTGAGCTATCCAGCAAATCACCCATAGCAGTTACCGTTGATGGTGAAAAGTCGGAGCTTTTTCCGGCGTCAATCGAATTTAAACATAAATTAATTGAGGTTTTTGTTCCTCAACACATATTTGATTCAAATAATTAAAATTCTATTAATAAAAGGCTATGCCATGAAATTACTCTAAGTGAGTTTTCGGGGCACAGCCTTTTTTGTTCAGTGCTTCAGCATGTAGGAGAAGCATTAATACATCTGGTGTTTATCATCTATAAAGGACACGAGCAGCTGAGTTCGCCCATTAACGAGAGTTTTCCTTACATAATATCCTTTGTCTGCAAGACTAGCATATATCCTATCAACTTGATGAAAATAATTATTGCCTATATCGAGAATTAGGGTTTCCCCTAGCTTTAGCTTACTTTCGACTACTTCAAGAGTATTTGTTTCATTTAAACTTTCAGAATTTATAATATTGTTTCGCAACTCCATTATTTAATACACCTCTTTTTACGTTATAGTTTACTTAGCAACAACCAAATAGCGCTCCTTAAAACTATTATTTACCCTTCGTGAAAAAAATATTAAATATTAATTCTTCTCCCTTTCTTTTCACATAGAGAACCTCTGTAAATTTGCTGATTACGAGCTTCATAAAACGATTTAATCCGAACATATTAAATAAAATCAACATAAAATTTCAGATAATGGTTGAAAGTTAAGTAAATAGGGTGTATTATTTACTTGTAATACATCATACAACTGGAGAGGTTTAAATGGATATAACTACAATTAAGCAAACAAGAATCAGCGATGAAGTATTTGAACAGATGAAGCAAAATATCATTCATGGTCAATGGTCCCCTGGGATAAAAATACCTGGAGAGCTTGATTTAGTTAAATCATTCGGAGTGAGCAGAGTATCTGTAAGAGCGGCAATACACCGTCTGGTAGGAATGGGTATTTTATCTATTAAAAGAGGTGAAGGGACTTTTGTTTCAGAAGTTTTACCTAGAGATTATTTTAATACGCTTTTACCTGCGTTGTTGATCGACGGAGCAAGCATGTTTGAAATATTGGAATTCAGATCCATGGTAGAAATCGAAAGTGCAAAATTAGCTTCCCGAAGGGCAGATGAGTACGATGTAGAAAGCATGTCGGAGATTATAAAAAAAATGGAAGTAAGTCAAGGCGACATTAAGAAATTTGCAGCGGAAGATTTAGACTTCCACTCCGCTTTGGCTATTGCAACTCATAATACTGTTATCATCAAGGTAAATGAAATTATATATGATATGCTCAGGAAGACGATGGAGGAAATCGTAGGTCTGACAGGATATGAAGGAGGACTTTTCTACCATAAAAGAATTCTAAAGGCGATTGTAGAAAAGGATGAAAAAGCTGCAGGAGAGTTTATGAAAGAGCATATTGATGTTACCGTTAATAAGATTAAAGCTGTAGTAACTAATATTGCCGACGACAAAGCTGACATAGATAAGTAGTCAATTTATTAGGGCACATTAAGTAAAAATTTTGTATTAGATTTATTGCATAATACAATTAATCATTATATATAAGGCAGTAAAAAGAGACATTTTAAATTATAACATTGAAAGGATCTGATTCTATGGACTGTTTAATTGAAGAATTGGAAAGGAAGGCTAAAAAAATCCGTCTTAACATCGTTAAAATGGTAGGACCGGGTAATACAGGCCACTTCGGTGGATCTTGTTCGATTGCTGACATTACTGCGGTTTTGTACTTTCACAAAATGAAACATGACCCCAAAAATCCTAAGTGGGAGGATCGCGACAGATTTTTATTCAGCAAGGGACATGCTGCTATAGCTCAATATGCAGCGCTGAGTATTTGTGGCTATTTTCCTGAAGAAGAAACACTAAAATTAAAGGAACTCGGCTCAAAGTTTCAGGGTCACCCAGACCTAAGGAAAACTCCAGGAATTGAAGCCAATACTGGATCATTGGGACAGGGACTGTCAATTTCCTGCGGCATAGCTGCGGGAGCTAAACTCGATAAAAAGACATACAGGGTTTATTGTGTAGTAGGTGATGGAGAGATTGCCGAGGGACAAATATGGGAAGCTGCCATGGCTGCTTCTGTTTACAAGCTTGACAACCTTACAGCAATTTTGGACTATAATAAGCTACAGGCTACAGGAACTGTTATAGAACGTTTCAACACTAATCCTCTAAAGGAAAAGTGGGAGGCTTTCGGCTGGAATGTTATAGAAATTGACGGACATGATATAAGTAACATAATTGAGGCACTGGACAACGCGGAAAAAGTAAAGGGCAAACCTACGATAATACTTGCTCATACAGTAAAAGGAAAAGGATTAAAATGCGCTGAAAATAATGCGGCTTTTCACAATGGTGCATTGACTCAAGAACAATACGATACAGCATGTAAAAGTTTAATGTAAAAGGAGTTGTGGATAAAATGAAAGAAAGTAATCAAAGAAAGATTTATGGAGAAACGCTTATAGAACTGGGTAAAGAGAATAAGAACATTGTTGTGCTTGAAGCCGACCTTGGCAAGTCCACAATGACGTACCAATTCCAGCAGGAATTCCCGGAGAGATATTTCGAAATGGGGATAGCTGAAGCCGACATGGTTTCATTTGCAGCTGGACTCTCATTGACTGATAAAATACCATTTGTAAATACTTTTGCAGTATTTTGTACCGGACGTCCTTATGACCAGATACGTCAGGGAGTGTGCATAGGGAAGCTTAATGTAAAAATAATAGGTTCAAGCGCCGGCCTTTCAGATTTTGGCGATGGCGCAACTCACCAATCGGTGGAAGATATTGCGATCATGAGGGCTATACCCAATATGACTGTAATTGTACCCTGCGACGGTATAGAGACAAAAAAGGTGATTAGAGCAGTTGCTGAGTACGATGGTCCTGTTTATGTGAGACTTACAAGAAATGACATAGTGGATATTTTTCCGGAGGATCAAGAATTCCAGATAGGTAAGCCGTATATTATAAGAGATGGTAAGGACATAACAGTATTTGCAATAGGCGTGATGGTGTCAATGGCACTTAAAGCTGCAGATGAACTTATGAAGGAAGGCGTATCAGTAAGAGTAGTAGATGTCAGCACACTTAAGCCTTTGGATGAAAAGGCCATTATCGAGCTGGCAAAAGGGATGAAGGGCGTAGTTACTGCAGAGGAGCACAGCTGCATAGGAGGACTTGCAAGCGCGATTACATACGCGTTGAGAGGCAATGCTGTCCCAGTAGAAGTTGTAGCTATACAGGATGTTTTTGGGCAGTCAGCTCATAGTTATAATGATTTGCTAGTACATTATGGACTTACAGACAAGGATATAGTTGAAAAAATAAAAAATATTTTGAAATAGGAGGGATTATTATGGAAACAATGAAGGCTGTTGTAAAGTATGATAATGTTGCGGATACTACTGAAATACGCGAAGTTCCCGTTCCTGAAATTGGCCCCGATGACGTGCTTGTTAGAACTGCATATATAGGAGTCTGTGGCACGGACCCTCACATGCATAAGAATTTAGTATCCTTTAAAATGAATGTGCCTTTGATTTTCGGGCATGAATTTGCAGGGACGATCGAAAAGGTCGGAAGTAATATAAAGAGCTATAAAGTCGGTGACAGGGTAACCGCGGAAACACATCAGGATTATTGCGGTGAATGCGAGTTATGCCGGACTAACCGATATCATCTGTGTAGGGATCGCAAAGGTTATGGCTTTCAGGTAGATGGCGCTTTTGCAAAGTTTGTGAAGGTTCCATCGAGGATACTTCACAGGGTTCCAGATGATGTATCCCTCAGGGAAGCAGCTTTGACCGAACCGCTTTGTGTGGCGTATAAATCGGTAGTGTGCAACAGTACTGTAAATCCTGGTGATATCGTAGTCGTCATTGGACCGGGTCCGATCGGCCTGCTTTGTATAAAGATGGCGCAGATCTGCGGGGCCAGTGAAATAATAGCTGTGGGAACTGACGGAGATGAAGATCGTCTTAAAATGGCTTTGGGGTATGGGGCGACGATAGCATTGAACAGCAGCAAGGAGGATGTATCATCACTGGTCAAGTCATTAGGCGATGGTTACGGCGCGGACTTAGTGCTTGATACAGCGGGATTATCGGCTACACTGGCTTTATCGATGGATATAGTTCGGCCGGCCGGTCAGATTACAAAAATAGGCTGGGGACCAAAGCCAGTTGGGTTTACACTTGACCCCATCATAGCGAAGTCGATAACGCTTAAAGGCCATTTCAGCCATACGTGGGATGTCTGGGAAAAATGTCTAGTGCTTCTTTCTAAGAAACAGGTAGACCTAAAGCCACTGATTACACATGAACTACCTATCGACCAATGGAAAAAAAGCTTTGAATTAATAGAAACAAAACAGGCAATGAAGGTTGTACTTAAACCAATAGACTAATATGAATGCAGGAGGTACTATCATGGCTAAAAAAATAGGATTCATAGGACTAGGTATCATGGGGAAGCCCATGGCAAAAAACTTGCTGAAGGCAGGTTATTCTCTTGTGGTTTATGACATTTTTAAAGATGCCGTTAATGAATTGACAGCAGCCGGGGCAGAGGAAGGCGCATCTCCCAAGGATGTAGCAAATAAGACTGAGATTATCATAACAATGCTACCTAATTCACCACATGTTAAGGAAGTCGTGCTAGGCAAAAATGGAGTGATAGAAGGAGTAAGGTCGGGGACGATACTGGTCGATATGAGCTCAATTGCGCCACTGGCTTCACAAGAAGTTTCTGAAAAGGTAAAGGATAAGGGTGTTGTCATGCTGGACGCTCCCGTAAGCGGCGGAGAACCTAAGGCTGTAGAAGGCACACTATCAATAATGGTTGGTGGTCCGGAAAAGGAATTCAAAGAAGTTGAAGACATATTGAAGACTATGGGAAGCTCAGTAGTCCTGATAGGTGAAATAGGCAGTGGGAATGTTACTAAGCTGGCGAATCAGATAATTGTAGCACTGAATATAGCAGCGATGTCTGAAGCCATGGTTCTTGCGACAAAGGCTGGGGTTGATCCTGAAAAGGTATATCAAGCAATAAGAGGTGGACTTGCAGGAAGCACAGTGCTAGATGCAAAGATGCCTATGGTGCTAAACAGGAATTTTAAGCCGGGCTTTAGGATAGAGCTGCACATAAAGGATCTAACGAATGCACTTGATACGGCTCATGCAATTGGAGTGCCGATACCGTTGACAAGCCAGGTCATGGAAATAATGCAGGCTATGAAGGTCGACGGAAAAGCAAAAGAAGATCACAGTGGTATAATCCAATTCTATGAAAAAATGGCTCAGATTGAAGTGAAGAATTAAATTTTTTGATTATTGTATAAATATTTCTATTAATGGCTAATATAATATAGACCTCACAAAATACATTTTGACCCCCTTTATATGGTTAGTCGATGGCGACTAACCTATTTTTTTTGCGTAGAAATACGTCTCCCTCCATTTTGTCTTGAGAGAAAGGGTCTCCCTTCAAAATTGAGATCTACAAGTTAGATATTCCTGAACACTTGAATTTTAGCAAAGAAATGATGATAATAAGTATATAGATAAAATTTTATTAAATACTTTAACAATGGAGGTACTAGAATGATGAAAATTGCAAGCTTGATAGATCATACTGCGCTAAAGCCTGATACAACAAAGGAACAAATAAATAAGCTTTGTAGTGAGGCTATAGAGTATGGATTTGCCTCGGTGTGTGTGAATCCCAGCTATGTTAAACTTTGTAGCGAACTTTTAAAAGATAGTGCTATAAAGGTATGTACAGTTATCGGTTTTCCTCTAGGAGCTACAACCACTGCTACAAAGGTTGCTGAGGCAAGCGAAGCAATTGAGAACGGTGCTAAAGAGGTTGATATGGTAATAAATGTAGGGGCAATAAAATCTGGAGATTTTGATTTTGTTAAGAAGGACATAGAGGCTGTAGTTCAGGTTGCTAAAGGGAAAGCCCTCGTTAAGGTAATTCTCGAAACCTGCTTACTTACAGAAGAGGAGAAAATACAAAGTTGTAAAATTTGTAAAGAAGCGCATGCGGATTTTGTTAAGACGTCAACTGGCTTTAGCACAGGGGGTGCTACTGTTTCTGATATAAAGTTAATGAGGGGAATAGTTAAACCTGATATGGGAGTAAAGGCATCAGGTGGTATTCGTGATTATGAAACTGCAAAAGCAATGGTTGATGCGGGTGCAAGCAGAATTGGTGCAAGTGCATCAGTAGCAATAGCAGATAAAGAAGACTTAGTTCAGATGTAGTTTTCTGAACTCTAGTCGCACTTATTTCGAAACTTGGCGGCACTTTCTCCAGCTAATATAGCTGGAGAATTAGTAACGCCGCTGAGATAAAGAAGACTTAGTTCAGAATTAGTAACGCCGTTGAGATAAAGAAGACTTAGTTCAGATGTAGTTGGATATTAAAATTAAGGAGTATATAGCGTGAAAATTGCACTTGACTTTAGCTAGAAGGACGAGTTTAACTAAGCCTTGATAGGTTTTAAAAAAACTGAATATTGTTTTTTGCTTGTTTAAGCCACTGTAATGCTAGGGGGTTTTATAATTCCTTCTGCAGTTAG
>DATCID010000082.1:0-9348 GCA_036507975.1 Ruminiclostridium sp. | reverse complement strand
TGGCAGCGATCTCAGAAAACCTGATGCCACAACTGTTATTACAATGGAAAATTACAAAGAAGTAGTATGGGAGCTTCCAGTAGGGGATTTATTGTATGTAGGTCGTTCCACCAAAAAGAAGCTTATCAATGTTGGTATTATAACTATTGGTGACCTTGCTGCTGTTTCTCCTTTATTTTTGAGAAAGCTACTTGGCAAATGGGGGGATACTCTCTGGATATTCGCTAATGGCATGGACGATACTGAGGTTACAATCACTGACTTTCAGAATGTAATAAAAGGCATTGGGAATAGTATGACTACGGCACGAGATTTAGTAGATAATGATGATGTGAAACTCACATTTTATGTTCTTGCCGAAATCATAGCAGAGCGCTTGAGAAAACATAACTTTATGGGAAAAACCATTCAAATATATATAAGAGACAATGAGCTTAGTTCCTTTGAAAGACAATCAAAACTTCAATGTCCCAGTTATATTTCGGGTGAGATAGCTGGTAAAGCTATGGATCTCTTTGAAAAGAATTGGGATTGGAATAAACCTATACGTTCACTTGGCATCCGATCTACTGACCTTGTTACAGCTGACTCTTATATGCAGTTGTCCCTGTTTGAGGATCAGAATAAGAGACTGAAGCTTCAAGCTCTTGAGCAAAGTATTGATGTAGTAAGGAAACGCTTTGGTCATTATTCTGTTCAAAGAGCACTGTTACTAAAAGATAAAGCCCTTAATGGCAATCCCATCGAGGAAAATACGATTCATCCAGTATCCTATTTTAGGTAAGGAGTGGTGGCGCTATGAGAAAAGTTTTTGTTCAGTTAAACGCAAATTTTTCGTTAGATGGAGAACTCACCCCACAATCCTTTATTTGGGAGGATGGCACATGCTATGAAATTGACAGGGTCTACGAACACAAGATGTCTGCAAGTCTTAAGGTTGGTGGTCATGGTATGCGTTATAGGTGCAGAGTTATGGAAAAAGATGTTTTTATATTTTTTGAAGAAGGCCGATGGTTTATGGAGGCAAAATAATATTTTGTAGATTTAAAAATATCAAAGCTAAGGGGACTAATTAGAAATAGATACTTCTTTTAATTTATAAATTTTATGTAATAGGAAGTGCTAATGGCAGGAGAGAGTGAATGTAGATGATTAAATGAAGAATTCATCAGGATAACATAGTACAAGTACTCTTTAATTTTCAGATGATTAATGGTAAAATAGGGAAGTAATTCATATTCGTATTATATTGAGAAGTAAATATTATTTATATTAGGATGGTATAATGTATGGACGTAAAGACAAGGCAACTCTTATTGGATAAAAACAAAAGAATAATCAATATGGTGATTGAGAGAGCCAAGAGAGACTTTCTGGACGATATTGCAATCATTGGGCTTACTGGTTCTTTTTGTACAGGAGACTTCCACGAAAAAAGCGATCTTGATCTGATCATAATCAATAATACTGATCGAGGGTGGGAGATAGCTGCTGGCTTCATACTGGAAGATGTTGGCTATGATATCTATTGCACACCATGGGAACCTAGAATTGAAGCAGAAGCAAGTCTTAAAAGCCCCATGGTTTCGTGTTTAACTGATCTTCAAATCTTGTATAGCGCTAAGCCGGAATATATGGAAAAATTTAATGTTTATAAGCAAAGAGCACTCGACACCCTTGCCAAGCCAATTGGAAAAGAATGCATCGAACGAGCAAAAAAGTGTATTGATATTGCCAAACAGGAATATTCCGGTACGTTGCTTTCCGATAATATAGGAACTGTAAGATATGCGACAGGTAAGGTTTTATACAATCTGACAAATGCTCTTGTGAACTTGAACAATACTTGTTTCAAGCGTGGTGTCAAGAGGTATTTGGAGGAATTGGCAACCTTTCGTTATATGCCTACTGATTTTGAAAAAATATATATGGCTGTGATTGATGCCAAGACAATCCAAGAAATGCGCAAGGTGTCATATGAAATGTTGAAAAGCATTGTTGAGTTGTATGACAAGATGTATGCAGATATTGTAAAACATCCTGTACCGACTTTTGATAATCTTTGGGGTACTTATGAAGAATTATGGTGCAACTATCGCAACAAGGTTATCGCAAGTACCGAATCAAACGACAAATCCTATGCATATCATGTGGCTGAGGGTGCGCAGGCTTTTCTTGACGAGATGACAGAAGATAAAGGGACAAAGAAGTTCGATTTGATGCAGTATTTCGACTCTGATAATCTCCTATTATTCAAAGAAGCATTCTTACGCGCAATGGATGAGTATTTAGAAGAATATAACAAGGTTGGACGAACGGTCGAACGTTACGATTCTTTTGAACAGCTATACGATCATTATATGCAAGTGTAAAATTATTAGCTAACACTTTATTACGTAAACTTTATAAAATGTTTAGTAATAAAGGAATTTAAGGTCTCAACATCTGTGTCGCTCTAGCTTAATGCGGTGGATTTGTTTGGGAAAGGCTTTGGAATAGGATAATGAATATTTGTAGAATATTGCGTAATAAAGATTATTTATACAGTAGGTGGTGTAGGTAAATGATATATAAGGTTGAAGAGGGCTTTACTGAGAATGAGATAAACCCAATAACAAATATGCCGTATGATAACTCATGGATAATCTTTTGTTTAACAACATCTGACGAATACCAAATGCTTAATGGTGGAAATACAAAGTCCGCATATACTCTTAAAGTTAGCAAGAACTATCTGAATTGGAAAATGGCGGTAGTTGACTTTATTAAATTTCAAGAATCATATGGTAAGAATATAATTTTATCAATATCAGATGGTGACTTGAAAGAAGCCAAGATGTATTACAAAGGTCATCATTACAATGATAAATATTTACGGGATTATGAGCCAGATGTGTTAATTCATAGTACCACTTCTGAAAATTGGGCAAATATACAGAAAGACGGTTGTCTGAAAAGCTGGAATATTCTTAAATCCGAACAGGAAAATTGGGAATGTTCACCAATTGGTAGCTGTTTAGGTGACCCTATTGATTTTAGCGACTATATAATGTTTTCAAGTGGTGCTATTTCAAGTGAAATAGTAGTACTTTCAAAACAAAATGGTGAAATAGTTATGAACCAAAACATGCAATATAAAACTGGTGCAAGATTATATTTTGATATAAAGAAAATTGCACAAGATGGTTTGCTAATTCGCGATGGTTGTCATCTGAAAGTTCGGGATAGATTACAATTGCATCCATATTTGTTATGGATTGCAGATTGGAAAAGTGTTGGGTTAGAAAACGAATTTTCCACACCAAAAGAGTTTACTGGGAAATCAAATACAAAGTTCAATCAGTTGTTTAATTGGCAAGTAATGACAACTCTTTAACTACATGTTATGAGCAAACCCTGCAACGGTAACAAACCCATATTATATAACGAAATAAGGGTTATTTATACTTTGTTTCTTTGCAATTGCAATTATCTAATTTATGCCACAAGCCATAGAAGGAGACTTAATTATGAATAGAGAATTGTATGATTTATTAATGGAAAGACCTATATCAAAACCAATTCATAATATTGAATTACAGGACGGATATTCTATAGTTGCTATTTCGGAAGAAAATGGTTATATATGGGAACAAATTATGAGTAAAGCCTTTGATGAACATAAAGCAGGAACGTTCCGTTACATCATGGTTTCTAATAACTATTATGATGATGAACGTGTGTTTGTCTTGCTTGATGATAATAAAGAACCGATTGCAACAGCTACATCATGGCAAAACGACAACTGGTGGAATGATAAAGAGCATGGGTCTATCATATTTGTAGGAGTAGCTAAATCTCATAGAGGGCAAAAATTAGGCTGCCTTATGGCGAACTATGTTTTGCAGGATATTGCGAAACGTGGATTTACTATCGCAACATTAAATGTCGAAGAAAACAATTTACCTGCCATTAAGACTTATATTAACTGTGGGTTTACACCACAAATCCCTATTACTGAACACATTGAAATATGGAATGAACAGTATAACAAGCTATCATTAACTATCCCTGAGTACGATTCATTATTGCGTCCACTTAATGATTCCCCTCACCCACCACAACCTTGGCCTTATCAACTCCGTTGTGCAAATGAAGCAATTTCAAAAGGCAATATATATGTCTTCGGTAAATGGGAGAAACATAATATGTATTTAGTCGATTCAACAGAGTATTATAAATTGAAATGTTTTTTCATGTTAAATAATGAATTAATGAGTCATTATGATTTTGTATGTAAGAATAATATCGGACAAATATTTGTTGATAAACCATACAATCCGTCTGTTGCGTTACTGGAAAATAGTGACGGTTTGTTCTGCTTGGTCGGAGATAGCAAGGATAGAAGATTTATTGATGGAATACATGAGTATCTTGAGAAGGATTGCAATGCAAAATACAATCAAAGTAAAAAACACATAGAGCTAATTGAATTTAAAGAAACTGAGCATAATCTAAAGACAAAGTAGTAAACATTTTTTATATAACGCATCTGCGACAAATTGAAAATTATCAATTTATAGATGAGTTTCCAGTTATATCAGAAGCACTTTCATGAAATATCGTTTAGGAATTAGGCACTATTAAGAAACTATGGAGTAGAGTGAGAATTTGTAAAATTATAAAAATAAACTATTATTCCATCAACAATGCACTTTAAGATTGGTTTAAAGGGACAAATGGAATAATTTATTAAGAATAAGATAGGTGACTAAGGAGGTGGGAACTATAAGAAGTTTGACAGATGCAGATAAGCAGTATATTCAAGATAATGCACCTATTAAAACAGTAGCCGAAGTAGCGAAAGAATTAGGTAGAGTACACTGTACCATAAGAGATTATTGTATTGCAAATAAATTAGAAGTTAAGAAAGATAAACAACGCTTAACTTCAGAAGAAATTAATTATATATTTACAAATAGTACTCAAATGACTATAACGGCACTAGCAACAAACTTAGGGAGACCTATTACGACTATACATAAATACTGTAAGAGAAATAACATAGAAGGAAAATGGGTAAAAGAAATCGAATTTATAAAGGCTAATACACACTTAACTACGAGGGAGTTAGCAGAAGTCTTGGGTAAGGATATTCGTACAATATATTATTTATGTAGCCAGCACAATATAAAACAAAGCACTAATAAAAACTTTATTACAGATGAGGAAAAGAAATTTATTTCGAATAATACAGATAAGTCAGCAAAGGAAATAGCAGAGATATTATTTCATTCCCCCTCAGCTATACACCATTTCTGTAAAAGAAATGATATTAAGATAAAGCCTGTTAGACATAATATAGTAGATGAAGAGAAACAGTATATTAAAATTAATGAGTTTTAAGTTAAAAATATTCTAATGTTATAGTAAATATTTTTTTTATACTTTAAGAAACAGCTTAATTATGCTGTTTCTTTTTTAATGCCTTTTAGAAGATGGAGATGTTGCAGCAGAATATGAATATAATGGACAGCTTGAGGATGAAGAAGATGATGAGGCGTGGGCACATGTGAGAAAGCCAAGTGGATATTACGTTCTCGATTTTTCAGTAGTTAGAAAAGAAGATTATTACAACTAATACTTACAACAAAATAAATAGAATGTGGGGTACACAATTAATGGATTTAATAGCAATTATTTTCCCATTGTTAGCAGTAGTGGGAGGCTGCATAGTTCTAGTTTTTATAAACAGTAGCAAATCAAAATCAAAAAGTAAAGTGTCTAGAGGTAGCAAAAAAACTGTTAGAGGATCAAAGAATAAAACTCAAGAAGAGCATACAGCACAGGAGTTTGTCAACGTTAAAGATATTACAGATAAATATCTATATACCAGGGATGGAAATATCTTTATGTACATAAGAATATATCCAATCTCACCGGATTTACTCTCGGCAAGAGAAAAGCGAACGCTTACAAGGCAGTTGACCGCTGAGCTCTCAGCGGAAGCATATAAATTTGGCTTTATAGCACTTAGCCGACCTGTAGATATTTCTCCCTTGGTAAAGGAGTATAGTGAGCTGCTTACTGAATCAAATGATCCTATACAAAAAGAAATACTTAAAAATGAGATGCAGGCCATGAGTAATTATGCTCTGTCAGGTGAGGTTGTCGAGCGTCAATTCTACATAAAAATATGGGACAAGTATTCAGACGGTGCTGAAAATGAGCTTCAAAAGAGATGCTTCAGCTTGCTTGGATATTTTACTTCGTCAAATATAAATGGCGATATTTTAAGTGAAGATGAAATAATTCGGCTTTCAAATCTAGTGACAAATCCAGCATATGTTCATATTGAGAATACAGATGTTCGTGCAGCCATGCCAATAATAGAGAGCATGATTGTAGCAGGAAAGGAAGGAAAAATATATGGCTAAAAAGCAAATAGATGAAGTGCCTATAAATGGCGCATTGCTAAATAGTATAACGCCTATTGGAATGGAATTTAAGCAAAATACAATTACAGTTGGTGAGAGCTCAGGGAGAGTTTACGGTATTGTTAAGTATCCTCAGACAGTTGATTATGGATGGCTGTCTAGGCTAACCAACATACCATCTACCATAGCAAGTATTACATTCACGCCTGTAGATGATTCTGCATTTTTAGAGAGTTTATCAAATACCATTAGGCAAAAGCGTGGTGAAGCAGATAGCGCAAAAGATAGACTAGTAGCAATGAGAGCAGAAAGAGCAGCTGAAGATGCAGAAAAAATGATAATACAAGTTGACCAACATGGTGAAAAGATAGGAGCAATGAGTGTACTTATTGCTCCTATCACGCGTGATGAAAAACTATTAAAGAAAGTATGCCAAAAGGTTGAAAGTGCAATTGCCGTTGCAAGGTGCAAAGGTAGAGTTTTATCCAGTCTGCAAAAGGAAGGCTTTAAGCAAATGTCTCCATTTTATTCAACGGAGAATAAAATTGAACAGATAACTCAAAGGATACTACCTTTATCTAGTTTCATAGGAGGATTTCCATTTGCGGCTAGTGGACTAAATGATGGAGAAGGATACTATTTCGGCAAGGATAATTCTGGAGGATTAATTGTAATAGATCCATGGAAACGTGGAGGAGATAGAACCAACTCAAACATGGTAATTATGGGTGTCGCAGGGGTTGGAAAAAGTACAACTATAAAACATATTATACTTGCTGAATATATGCGTGGCACCAAAATCCTTATTATAGACCCAGAGTCAGAATATAAAGAGCTGTGTAAAAATCTTCATGGTGACTGGATAAATTGTGGTGGAGGAAGTAAAGGGCGGATAAATCCATTACAGATACGTCCTGTACCCACAGATGACGAAGACGAATCAGGTGAACATCTATTCTCAGATGAGGGTAACGGCATGGGAGATATGGCCCTGCATATGAAAACCCTAGAAATATTTTTCAACCTATATAAACCATCGCTAACAGACATGCACACAGCAGCTCTCAAACTTTGTCTAATTGAAATATATAATAAGTTCGGGATTTTTTGGGATACAGATATTAGTTCGTTAAAGAATGAAAATTTCCCCATATTTACGAACTTGTTTGAGGTTATAGAAGTGAGAAGAGATAAAGAAGAGAATAAGGACATTAAGAAAATATATATTGATCTCTCATTTTTGCTCTATGACATTGTAAATGGTTCAGATCAATTTCTATGGAATGGCCATACAACAATAAGTACTCAAACAAGATGTGTATGTTTGGATACCCATGACTTGCAAAATACTTCAGACAGCATAAAAAGGACACAGTACTTTACAGTTCTTCAGTGGTGCTGGGAGCAGATGTCGAGAGATAGAGAAGAGAGAGTATTACTTATTTCAGATGAAGCATATCTGATGATTGATCCAAATGTACCACAGTCATTAGTATTCCTGAGAAATGTTGAAAAAAGGGCTAGAAAATATGAAGCAGCCGTTGCAATAATTTCTCATTCAGTAGTTGACTTCCTTGATCCAAGTATAAAAATGTATGGGCAGGCCCTACTTGATATACCTTGTATAAAAATATTAATGGGGACGGATGGGAAAAATCTTGCCGAAACAAAAGAATTATATAACCTAACCGAAGCTGAAGAAGAAATTCTAGCAGCAAAAAGACGTAAAATAGCACTTCTACTTATAGGTTCAAAACGTCTCCAAATAGATTTTGAATTACCGGAATACAAGATGAAATTTTTTGGCAAGGCCGGTGGAAAATAAGATGTTCAATAATAATTAAGTTCTATATTTAATAATTATGATGTAGAATTTGATAAATAAGATGTATAATATCAAATTCCATTTAATACAGAATTACGTGAGAAGCCTAAAATACAGGCTTTTTTCGTTTTTTAGTGGGCTTGTAATTATACATCTTATTTACTAACATTAAAAATGAAATTCATCAGAAAATGAAAACAATGAAATTCATCAGAAAATGAAAACTAGAGGAATTATAGAACTTATTTATCAAAAATATAGCCTGAAATGGGTGGATTAGTATAGAACTTACTTATTAAGTAACATAAGAATGGAGGGTAAAAGTCATGGCGATAAGTCCAACTCTTGTAAAAGTAGCCATACAAGCGCTATCAACCAAAGATGGCCGTAAAATTGTTCTGCTAAGTATTTTAGGACCTATAGTTTTATTATTACTAATAATTAGTCTCTTTGCATACGTACTATCAGCACCTTTCCAATGGCTTGCTGATACATTTGACTTATCAAGCAGCGAAAAAACAACCGTACAAAATGCTCAGGCTCAATACAAAAACTATATAAAACCAGAAAATAGGCAGATAGATCGAGGAGGCTTCTTTATATATCCGACAGAAGGCACAATTGGCAGCAGGGGATTTAGTTCCATACCTGTTCCTCACCCGGTACTTGTTGGAGTATCAAGACCTCACTGGGGACAGGACTTTAATACACAGTGGCATTCCAATATATATGCTATTGCTGACGGCCAGGTAGTTGACCTTGGTATAAATGAGGAGACTGGAATGTACATAACAATTTATCACAATGTAAATGGGAAGATGTTTTATACTAGATATCTTCATTTATCAAGTATTCATGCACTTCCTGACAGTGAAGTTAAACAAGGTTACGTAATAGCTTCAGAGGGTGGTCAACCTGATAAAAAAGACAGTCAACCCTATGACATGTATCCAGGTACATCATCAGTACACCATCTACATTTTGAGGTTCGAGAAGGCAGCTCATACAGCAGTGCAGTGCCGGTTGATCCAAAGATATATATAAATCCTATTCCAGTTAAAATCTCTTTTTCAGCAAGCGGCTGCTCAAATAGTGATTCTGATGGCA
>DATCID010000081.1:0-2596 GCA_036507975.1 Ruminiclostridium sp. | reverse complement strand
TCATGAAATCAAGAAAAATGCAGGACAGGATTTTCCTGTTGGATTAAGATACAGCATAAAGAGCTGCATAAAGGATTGGAGACAGGGTGGACTTCCAGGTGAGGATTATGAAGAAAAGGGCCGAGATTTAGAAGAAGGTTTAAAAGCAGCTAAGATCCTAGAAGAAGCTGGATATGATGAATTAAATACTGATGTTGGTACATATGATGCTTGGTATTGGTCGCACCCACCTATTTATCAAAAACATGGATTATATTTACCATACACAGAGCAATTAAAGAAAGTAGTGAAAATTCCAGTTATTGTAGCAGGTAAATTGGATACTCCGGGCATTGGAGAAAAAGCTTTAGAAAACAATCAAGCCGATATGATATCCCTTGGTAGAGGTCTTTTAGCAGATGCATATTGGCCTAGAAAAGTGTTACTCGGACAAGAAGATAGAATTCGTCCTTGTATTGGCTGCCATGACGGATGTCTTGGAAGAGCTTTTGAAAATAAACCATTATCTTGCGCTGTAAACCCGGCTACAGGACGAGAACGATATTATGAAATAAAACCTACTAATACTCCTAAAAACATAATAGTTATTGGGGGTGGGCTTGCTGGAATGGAAGTATCAAGGATAGCCAAGATGAGAGGTAATAACGTTACAATATACGAAAAAACTAATGAATTGGGTGGGCACGTTATTGCTGGATCAAAGCCTGATTTCAAGCTTGATGATAGAAGATTGCTTGCTTGGTATAAAAACGAAATGAAGGTTTTAGATGTTAATTTAGTAATGAATACTGAAGTAACTGAAGAAATGATAGATGCATTGATGCCTGATGCAGTTGTTATAGCAACAGGATCTAATGAAGTAATGTTAGAAGGCGTTCCTGGAATTAATAAAGAGAAGGTTGCAACTGCAAGTGATGTGTTAGAGGGCATTAAAGTCACTGGTCAAAATGTAGTAATGATAGGTGGAGGACTTGTTGGTTGCGAGACTGCTTTATGGCTTGCGCAGCAAGGGAAAACAGTAACTATAATAGAAGCCTTTACTGATATTTTAAGTTCAGGGAAACCTATTCCTCATATGAACAAAATAATGTTAATTGATCTATTAAATAGTAAAAAGGTAGAAAAAATTACCAATACTGCTTTATTAGAAGTAACTGATGAGGGGATAGTAGTAATTAATAATAAATTTGGTAAAAAGGAAATTAAAGCAGATACTGTAGTTTTAGCAGTTGGATTTAAATCAGAACGAGAATTATTCTATAAGATGAATGGTAAAATAGCAGACTTATATATTGTTGGAGATGCAAACAATGCCACTAATATAATGAATGCAATTTGGACCGCAAATGAAATAGGATTAAATATTTGAAGTTAATTCAAGTATACTTGATGAGAATTTAGAGTAGAAGAGTTTGAAGTGAAAAGTTCCGAGACGTTGAATGGAATAAAAACAAGAAAACTGGGTGAAGGGCAGCGAAGAAACTACTGATATATATTTCGGTAGTTTTTTCTTCGTTTATCTTCTCTATTTTGTTTTCTACTTAAAAAGATGGATAAAAATATAACAAAGAGTATTTAAAAATTAATTAAAGACATAGGTATATTATAATATATCTGTTATACTAGAAATAAATATCTGAATATTTTGAAAGCTTTTGACAAAAGTTAGTGTAATGCTTGCGCACTCTTATCCACATGATGAGGAGGACTATTATGAAAATTCAATTCTATGGAGCGGCAAAAACTGTTACAGGTTCATGTCACATTTTACACATAAACGGAAAGACTGTTTTGCTTGATTGTGGTTTATATCAGGGAAAAGGTGAAAAGGTATTTGCAAATGAGGAGTTTGGTTTTAATCCTAAAGAGGTAGACTATGTGATCTTATCACATGCTCATATAGATCATAGTGGAAGAATACCGCTACTTTATAAGATGGGATTTAAGGGCGAGATTTTATCAACGCATGCAACAAAGGATTTATGTAGTATTATGCTTCCAGACAGTGGACACATTCACGAATCTGAGGTTGAGTGGAAAAACAGAAAAAGAATACGTCAGGGATTAAAAGCTCTAGAGCCACTATATACATTTAAATTAGCTGAGGCGTCACTTAATCTTTTTAGAGCGGCTCCCTATGATGAGATGATAGAGGTTTTTGAAGGGTTAAAAATAAGATTTAGAGATGCAGGGCATCTTTTAGGTTCTGCTATTATTGAATTGTATATGACAGAAAAAAATCAAGAAGAAGTAAAACTTGTGTACAGTGGTGATTTGGGCAATATAAATAAGTCAATTATAAAAGATCCAACCATCATTAATCATACTGATTACTTGATAATAGAGACCACATATGGCAATAGGGTTCATCCTGAAATTAAGGAAGATTTAAAGGAGTTATTAAGAATAATTAAGGAGACCTTTGCAAGAGGGGGAAATGTTATTATACCTTCATTTGCAGTGGGAAGGACTCAGGAGATTTTATATGAATTAAATAAGTATGTAGAAAATGAAGATTTGAAGGATATTCAGGTTTATATTGATAGTCCTTTAGCTATTGAGGCAACAAAGATCTTTGAAAGCCATAGTGAGGATT
>DATCID010000080.1:0-5571 GCA_036507975.1 Ruminiclostridium sp. | reverse complement strand
AAAATGAACGATGAAGAAACTTATACTTTAGCACCAGAACTGAGTATATTTGATAAGTTCAATTCACAGAGAATATGAACGATATCAGAAAGCTCGGTGAGGTTAAACTTATCCAGCAACGACCTGAGATGAGCTTCGATAGCGATTAATTCTACTCCTTGGAGCTTAGATATTTCAGCCGGTGATTTTCCTTTGAGTATTAGGCCAAGTGTGTTCATTTCTTGTGAATTCAACAGGGAGATGGCACATAGTATTGTAATTGTACTGACTTTCGTTGTATTCATATAAAATCTACTTCCTTAAATAATTAATTTTTTAATCTTTTGTAATATTTTTTCCACTAATATTATTTTAATACAAAGTATGAGCAATTTCTATTGTATTAATGCAAAAAAAATTCATATAAAAATGTTGAAGTTTATATAAATTGCATGTCAGAAAAGAAGACGTACATGGGAAATTGGAGCTAAAGATACCGATGTAAATAATGCAACTGTATTTGATTTCGACAATAAAGCACTTCCTGTAATTACACAGGATTACAAGTATAACAATTAAAAGAATATTTCTTGCAGCTTTTGGAATGGAGAACATATTAGAGGCAAAGGTAGGGAATGGAAAGTTGCTGAAATACTCAATATATATTGGATGTGTCAACCATTAATAGCAAACTAATAACAACAAAGAATAGGGACAAAGTTGATATTAGGATGTTAATTATTGAATTTTTTATGGATGTAATAGTTTTGACGCAGCTGTTTCTATATAAATACTTGTAAATTTGATATTCTAAGATTTCATAAAGATCAATACTTCTTTTTATTTTAAAATATCTGAGCTGCTAGACGTCGTCTATTACTAGCTTTGCAATGGTTTTAGGATCTTTCCTATCATTCTTTGTTGGACTATTGTCGTCTAATTCCTTACTTCTCTTCACGTGAAAAGGATTTACTAGTACTATTTCCATAGTGTTATCTCGGCAGTACTCTCCCAGGTTCCACCAATAATGGCCCGTAGGCTCCATGCCTATGATCAATTTATCCAGACCATTTTTCTTCATAAGATGCTCTGACCATTCCTTAAAGCTATCAAAACCAAAACGGTCATTTGAGAATGAATATACTTTACCCAGCTCTATTCCTCTGTAGTTAAAGGCTCTACAGAATTGTGTTTCCTTAGCGATATCCACTCCTACCACAAGAGTTTTTTCTGTCACTTGCAGTATTTTTTCATTTTGTTTATAATTCATATTAGGTATCCTCTTTTCTTAATAGATGTTAAGTGCTTGCAAGCGCCTTACACATACTATTTTATCAGAGGATACTTTTATTTTCAAAGTTCAAATAACTTCATAACAGGAATGCTTTCATAATAATATTGGTATGTTATGGATGTTTGCCAAATTGATAGAACAATATTCAAGAGTCGATGGAGTAATAAACGTATGAGCACCACTCACGGCGGCAAAGTAAACGTCAATAAATAAGGTGACAGAGTTTCTAGATGTCCGAAGCGTCATAATCACTTAATACAGGGATAAATTTACAAGACAACTAATAGAGCAGATAACTGTTTTTGATGATAAGCTTCACTGCATTTAAGTCAGGTGTAGATATATAGGGGCTGAGATATAAATATAACCACCAATTTTGGTATCAGATATGGCTATTAGTGTTAGCTGTTTTTCTTATTTTGTGATTAAGCTAACTGGGAGTTTGAAATTGCTGTGGGAACTATTTAATAAAAGTATAAAAATACAAAGGTGTACATGGCATTCAGTATGAATATTAGGCTAAAAATAAAGTTTGCTTAGCGAAGCGCAATAGCGCGTTTTTTAGGGAGGAGGCAGTTACAATCTGAATTGTAACCATACCCAATGTCTAAAATGAGCATATACCAAATATAGCGGCTAAAACAATTGCTTTTACGTAATTCAAAAACGAAAGTCTATTATACCAACATCAAAATTAGAGAATCATTGACTATAACAGGTATCTCATACTGTCAAATAGATAATGTTTTAGTCTAAATGTTTCCTCTTTAACATCAACTTGGTGGTCCACATAGTTATATATGTCACTCAATTGGGTCTTCAATGCACATCCCACAAAAGTATCCGCAGCAAAAGTAATATGAGCAGAATACATTGGTTGTAAGCCTTCAAAACGGACAACTTTAGAATTTATGTATTTGTGACCACCAATGCTGATGTCCTCCTTTTCAAAGAAGCAATAGTATTTCTCAAAATCATCTTTACAGCTTAAAAAGGCAAAGATGGAATTGCTTCTGATATTTCCATCAGGATATAGAAATACATACTCTGGCCGCTGAAATAGTGTGATCGAATTATCGAAAAATCCGCTGACTTTAAACATCTTAAGGTTTGACTTGCTGCTGAAGGTGAGACACAGTATGGAAATTAGGTTTTCTTTGTGTATGGTTGGGTACTTCTGTTGGTATTCATGTGCGATTTCACTTATATAGTAATCTAGGACTCTTTTTATTGTGACAGTAGCCTTCTTAAATTGTGGAGGAACCTCAATGGCTAGATCAATGTCTGAGTTAGCATGTTCAGCGCCCTTTGACACAGACCCATAGAGTATAACCTTGTTTATATACCATAGTTTTGACAGTCGATCAGATACTTCTTTTGCAAGCTTAAAATGTAGGCTGTTTTCCCGTGGTTTACTCTGTATGTATTCCTTCTTTTGTTCCTGCTTATTCGGTAAAATAGAAAAAAACCATTTCCTATATTCACCCGCTTCAGTTCTTAACGCCTTTGTGTAGAAAACATACTGTTCTGTTTTTGGTTTACGGGCATAGGAGGGCATATTGATGAAATGAAAAGAATCGTCACTATCCGTTTTTAGGTGTGCCTGTAGCTGATCAAACGCCATTAGCATCTTACGTAATGGTTCGATTTTTCCAGAGCACTTTTTCAATGTGATATAGTCTGATTGTATCTGCGAGTATAAATCATCTTTATTGAGAGTCTGTATAAAGACAGAAATAGCCCGCTGTTCGTCTTTATCAAGTGATCGTATATACTCCTGAATTTCAGATTTCTTATTTTCTTTTGAGAGATTATATTTACCCTTTCTCATCTTAGCCGTTATACCTTCCTATAAAATAACTGTTAATTGAAGTATACACATAATTTGCTTGGTTCATAAGCCACAATTTAATAATATTTTATAACTCAATAAATTTCATAAAAAATAAAATGTTTTTTAATAACATATTTAATTATCCCATTCTTTCCAAAGTAATCAAACCCTTATAAGGCTTAAAAATATTCTTTAACAAATCCGTATTAAGGTGGTAGATTTGTACCAAAACTAAGTTTAGTCCATTGTTAGAATGACAGACATACGGTTACGCACCTTCTTTATTTCATTTCCTCATTTGCATCGGTTGTGATAATAACAAAACCTGTATATGGATAAAGCGGTTCTTGTTAAGAAAATTATTATCTAATTTTTCCTAAGAAAGATATATTTTTTACCAAAAACACAAAATTATCTACACTACACTTAGTGGGCTCTCTTATTATTATATTAATCCAAGGGGGTATATAGCTTCCATGGCTTCAATAAATTTACCCCATTCTGGATTAGTATTTTTTTCATGTTTCGTTAGATGGTATTGGTATTTATACAGCATTCGCAGATCCTTTTTATTACTAGTGCTTGTCCTATAAAGAAAGAAGATAAGTTCATATATCTTTATAACCCGTACATTATCCAAACCGGTTGTCCATTCTTCTGCTTTTTCAATTAACTGAATAGCGTTGGTATCATGAGCAGCAAAATAAAGCAGTTCCTTTACAGCTATGTACGCCAGAGATTTGACTTCACCTCGGTCATCTTTATTGTTAATAAGGGGGTCGTATTTTGTCAAAGGATAGATTTTTTCTTCAATTAAATCTCTTAGTACATATTCTTCTTGTGTCAGAGATGAATCCTTGTGAATGAATAACCTTGGTGGTACTTCATTGATGATTAAGTCAATATAAGTCTTAACAGATGGTGATATTAATTCGTCATACACAGCTTCGTGGATAGCCAAATTAGGGAATGTTTTAAATATCGGCTCGAGCCATATGCGCTTAAAGGTGTGGAAATCAAAGGATTTTATTCCTGATATACCTCTATCCGGTGGAATAATAAAATTAGCATCAAGAGTAATAATTTGGTTGGGATTACTAAATATGCTTTCTAAGGTTGGATTTGAGGAGGTTATATCAATCTTCATAATTAACCTCCTCGTTGAAAAATTCTCCGAATTCAGCTATATCTTCAGGAGTAACTTCTATTTCATAGCCAAAGTCATCAGTTTTTTTATCAAAGAGAATTAATGTATCCTTAAATTGGTGCTCATTTATAATGCCGTCTTCAAAGTTTCTAATAACAATTTCAATGTTTTTTGGAGATGTACCAATATTATTGGTGGGCATGTTAAGTTTTATAAATATTTCATTGTTAATAGCTTTTCCTATGCGTCCATATTCACCGTCCATATCACGCTCATGAATTGCATATAGTTTATCGTATTGCTCATCAGAAATAGCATTGATTTCTCTCAATCTTCTTACAAGGGAACGATATGGCAGCCACCAAGTACATTGCATTCTGGCAATAAAGCGTATTAAAGTCTTTGTTTGTATGTGTAAAAGAGATGATGTTTTAAATTCATTAAGCACGATACTTTCTAATATACTTTCTGGCAGTAGAAATTCTGCAGCAAATCGGTTTGCCTTAACTTCAATTAGATTATTTTGTTCTTCAGATAAGCGACTGAGATGCGAGCCAGTCTTTATGCAATAGTGATATAGCTCATGTGCAATCGCAAAAATTTGCTTATCAAAAAAATCGGCAGTATTTAGACCAATGAAAACAAACTCTTTCTCAGCTTCTGTGGAGTACATGAGTGCTGCAGAAAATGCTGGGCTTTCGTTAACTGACTGTATTGGATATTCTAGCAATAAGATGTTCATACTATCAAGAATAGTAAAGATATCATTTGCAATAGCTGGTTCTCCTACAAAACCTAAAGAACGGCGTTGATCCCCAGCAAGTTTGTGTATATCTTCAATTTCTATCTCGTTAAGAGTTATTGAATTATTCATTTTCAAATTTACTCCTTAACAATATTTGCTGTCTAAGAGATAGCATCATGGTAAAAAGTTTCTCTACGCCTTCTTTCTCACTTTCGCTAGAAGCTTCACTGCGCATGGCAATAAAAGAATTTGTTTCTTCTTTATCAACAAACATATCGGTGATTTCAAACTCTAGTGTATTAGCCAAAGATTGAAGCTGGGTAATGGACGGGATAAAATTCTGACGTTCTATTCGACCTATCATTATTCGGTTTATGCCGGTAAGTTCACTTAATTGATCTTGTGTTAATTCTTTATCTTCACGTCTTATCTTTATAATTTCTGCAAGTTTTATAGTAGATAATTTCTTCATCTTTCAACCTTCTTTCTTATTACAGTATGCCAACTGTTAATTATATGATACTAAAGATAACAATATAAGTCAAACAAACATATAAACATCAGATAAATCT
>DATCID010000079.1:0-41111 GCA_036507975.1 Ruminiclostridium sp. | reverse complement strand
AGGATAAGCCATTTAGTCTACCTCTCACAATAAAATGTATTACATAGTATGTAATACATTTTATCATAAAAAAGAGATAAAAGCTTTGCTTTTATCTGATGTCAATAGGTTTTATTTAAAAATTGATGCGTTTGTCCTGATCTCAGTGTCTTCGGAGAGCAAGAAGACACTGTAAATGCTATAGAATATATAAGAAGTAATGTCTTTAATTTGGAGGTCTTATATGAGCAGTAGATTTGATTTGTGGGCTGCGTTAAGGATAGCTTTCGGTGAAACATTTTATATGGTACTTATTTCGCTAATCATATCGGTAGTTATCGGAACTCTGATCGGATACCTGCTATATGCCACCTCTAGTAAATATCTTATTCTGAATAAGTCGCTTAACTCGGTTCTGGGATTTGTAATAAACTGTATTCGTTCGCTACCGTTTATAATTCTACTGATTGTTTTGCTGCCACTGTCAAAAATCATTGTAGGTACGCAGGTAGGAGCTTCAGCGGTTATTGTCCCACTGTCCATTAGCTCATCTGCATTTTTTTCCAGACTTGCGGAATCCTCATTTAATAGTGTAAACAAGGGTGTGATTGAGTATGCAATTTCTACAGGAGCGTCAGGTAGGCGTATATTCTTTTCCATTTTGCTACCAGAAGCCTCCTCTCAAATTTTAAGTGCAGTCACGGTTTGTACCATTGCTCTTCTAGGATCCTCAGCAATGGCTGGAACAATAGGTGGTGGTGGAGTCGGTGACCTAGCAATCAGATATGGCTATCAGAGATATCAAACCGATATCTTGATTATTTGTGTGGTACTACTAATCATAATTGTTCAGGGTATTCAGTTCCTAGGTGATTATGTATCAAGGAGGGCAAATAAATCTTGAGCGAGTATCAGAAGTTAAATAAGCAGATTATTCATAAACTAATCGCAATTTGTGGTGAAAATCAGGTGATTACAGAGGGAATAGGGCTAGAAAATTATGCTAAAGATTCTTCTCACCTTATTGCTTCAGCTAAGAAATACACTCCCGAAGCAGTTGTTACTCCAAAATCGGTGAAGGCGGTAGCTGAGGTGGTAAAACTTGCAAATGAATATCATGTGCCGCTAACACCACGCGGTGCTGGTAGCGGCCTTGCGGGAGGCTGCGTGCCAGTGTATGGGGGTATTGTACTGTCTGTTGAAAAACTTAACCAGGTGCTAGAGGTGGATGAACACAATGGAACGGTGACAGTGGAATCAGGTGTCTTGACCAATGAAATAAACGAACATTTAAAGGATGGCGATTTATTTTATGCGGGGTTTCCAATGAGTCTTCAAAACTGTATGATTGGCGGAAATATTGCGACAAATGCAGGTGGAGGAAAAGCAGTAAAATATGGGGTGACAGGACGACATGTTTTGGGCATTGAGCTAATAACACCGCTTGGAGAGATTGTAAGTCTCGGCGGGAAAAACCGAAAGGACAAGGCGGGGTACAACTTAAAAGACCTTGTAATTGGATCTGAAGGGACACTTGGAATTGTGACGAAGGCAATTCTAAATCTTGAAAAAAGACCCAAAAGCACAGGCTGCTCACTTGCTTTTTTTGAAAATAATCAAAGTGCCGCACAAGCCATTCTTAGTATTTTATCATTAGCACAGGTTCCTTCTAGCCTGGAACTAATTGACAGAATGAGCTTTATCGCCTGCAACAATTATGTGAGGAAAAACTTTGACATGGGGGATGCAAGTTGTGCTTTGCTGATTGCTTTTGAGGAGGAAAACGAGCAGCAGGTTAACTTGAATTTAGACTTTGCTGAAAAAGCAGCAACACAAATTGGAGTGACAGGCATTACACGGGCAATAACATCTGAGGATGAGGAAGATATATGGAGTTTACGACAGTGTCTCGCAAAGGCCGACGGTTATGGCTCAGTGGAATCAGTTGCTGAGGATATCGTTGTACCATTTGCTGATATGCCTGCATTTATGGTTCGACTTGGTGAAATCGAGAAGAAATATAATGGTTTAATGATTACAAATTGCGGTCATGCTGCAGATGGAAATCTACATACAGCACTTCACAGAATGCCCGGTATTTATGACGCACAGTGGCAAGAACTTCTTTTAAAAGCACGAGCAGAAATTTACCTTGAAGTGAAAAAGCTTGGAGGAAAATTAACCGGAGAGCATGGAGTGGGACTGACCAGGGCAAAAGATTTTGTATCGATAACAGATCCCAATGAGCTTGAACTGATGAAATTAATCAAAAATGCATGGGATCCGAATAATATCATGAATCCCGGAAAAATATTTGTATAAATAGAATACACAGTCTTAGTCGGTGGTTCCAAAAGGGGTGTAAAATGACTCACAGAATAGCTATTGCCAGCAGTGATGGCAAGAATATAGACCTCCACTTTGCAAAAGCATCACAATTTTATATATATGATGTAAATAAGGATGCTTTTGAGTTTATTGAGCTTAGAAAATGTGAAGGAATCATTAAGCATGATGAGAATGAATTTGATAAGAAGATAGAAAAGTTTTACGGCTGTATGGCTGTTTTCGTAAGTCAAATTGGAAGAGGTGCTTTAGCATATGTTTCATCAAAAGGTCTAAGAGTATTTGAGGCACCGTATCCCATCGAAAGTGTTCTGGAAAAGCTAGTACAGGAAGACATATTAAATAAAGCATATGAAAGCAAGTAAAAAAAATTAAATAATCAAAAGTTAAGTTGACTGGAAATCCAGAGACTGCGTTTTACAAATGCAGTCTCTATTTTTATAAAAAAATTATAATCGAAAGAGGTGTAGTTATGGCAGAGCAAAATTATGGCTTTGATACCTTGAAGGTAAGAGCCGGCTATGAACCAAAGGATCACAATTATGCAGTGTCTGTACCTATTTATCAGACAACTTCATTTGAATTAGGTGATACTGATAGGGCAGGAAGACTTTTCAGCTTTTCTGAGTTTGGATACCTTTATACAAGAGTTGGAAATCCAACTGTGACTGTATTAGAACAGCGAGTTGCAGCACTTGACGGCGCGGAATCTGCGATTGCTGTTGGCTCAGGCATGGCAGCTATTACCTATACACTATTTAATGTTGCTGAAGGTGGTGGAAGAATATTAACTACTTCGCAGGTTTATGGTGGAACCTTTGATAGTTTCAAAAAGATATATCCATATTTCAATGTTGAGATTGACCAAGTAGAAGATTTGGATAATCTTGAGGAGTGGAGTAGTGCAATTAAGCCTGACACAAAAGCAATATTTGTTGAAACTATTAGTAATCCAAATGCTTCAATTGCTGATATTGAAGCACTTGCTATAATTGCTCATAAGCATGACATTCCTCTAATAGTAGATAACACCTTTGCAACGCCTTACCTATTAAATCCCATAAAGTACGGAGCAGATATTGTTATATACTCAGCTACAAAGGCTTTGAATGGACATGGAAATGCAATAGTAGGCTTGATACTAGAAAGTGGAAAATTTAACTGGGCAAATGGTAAATTTCCGCAATTTACTGCTCCCCAATATCTCTTTAGAGATGGCGATGGGCGTGAAAGAAGTTTCCTAGAGACTTTTGGACCTGCCGCATTTACAATGAGAGTTCGCATTAACTACCTTGCATATTTCGGAGCAGCACTTAGCCCATTTGATGCATATCTTACTTTAATTGGTCTTGAAACATTATCTGAGAGAGTTCAGAAGCAGGTTTCCAATGCAGAAAAAATTATCAAATATCTTGAAACAAAAGAGGAAGTAGCTTGGATAAAGCATCCTGCAACAGAAAAAAGTAAGTACAAGGTTTTAGCTCAAAAATATTTACCAAAAGGTGCAGGCGCGATTTTTACTTTTGGACTAAAAGCAACAGTTAAACAAATAAATACTTTTATAGACTCAATAAAAATTTTCGGCTATCATGCAAATGTCGGAGATGCACGTTCTCTAATAATTAACGCACCAAAAACAACTCATGGTGAATTGACACCAGAGGAACAAATCATTGCTGGAATACCTCCCGAAACAATCCGCTTATCTATTGGACTTGAGGATGTGAAGGACTTAATTGCTGATTTGGAACAAGCATTTGAAAATACATTTAAAAAGGATTAATAACTCTGCTTTCCTAGCAGTTAATTTTACAAGTCAGTAGAAGGGAAAACTGAGTTAATAATAAATAAAAGTTAAGTCATTTATTGACTTAGAAAAAAGAAGGAAGGAATGATTAAAAATGAAAAATGTAAAAAGAGTTTTATCACTGGTATTGTCCTTAACAATTTTGACAAGTGCTACAGTAGGGCTAACAGCCTGCGGAGGAAAGGACAAAGAAGCTGCTAATACACTAGCTACAGTCTCTTCAACAAGTGCAGTTACTTCAGGAAGTACCACTGCTGCTGCAGAAACTAGCACTGCAGAAAAATTCAAGTTTGGAAAGCTTAAAATTCAAGCCCTTGGTGGGGGAGCATGCGGAGCTCCATCGTATATAGCTTTTGAGAAAGGTTTTTTTGCTGAAGAAGGACTTGATGTGGAACTTGTAAGTGGTTCACTTGACGAGCTAAAGACGGGCTTAGTTACTGGAGAATTCACTGTAACCAATGGTGATTTTCAGTATTTTCCATCAATTCAACAGGGTTTGGATTTGAAAATAATTGGTGGATTACATAAAGGCTGTATTAGACTGGTAGTTCCTCCGAATTCTCCAATTAAAACAGCAAAGGATTTAGCTGGAAAAAAGATTGGTGTAGATGAAATAGGTGGAACTCCAATGTCAGTTGCTACGATAGTACTTGCAAATGCAGGAATCGACCCTAAAACAGGTATTACCTGGATTCCTTTTCCTCTTGATCAGCTAGTTCAAGCTGTAAATAAAGGCGAAGTAGATGCTTTTGCAGCGTGGGATCCATTTGGTGCTTTAGCTCAGAAAAATAACGGTTTTACAGCACTCTCTGATATATCCACTGACCCATTGTTTGCTGGAAAAAGCTGCTGCTTCCTCTATTCAGCAAAAAAACAAATTGAAGAGAACCCAGAAAAAGTTACTGCTATAGCTAGGGCATATAAAAAGGCAACTGCATGGATAAAAGCAAATCCAGCAGAAACTGCAAAGCTTGAAATAGAAAAGAAATATGTTGCGACAGATGATGTAAAGCTTCTTCAAGAACTAATAGAAACATATGACTTTGAATACACAACTGACAATGCTTACAAAGATATCTTATATTTTGTAGAACAGTTCAATAAAACAGGTTTCCTCAAGAAGGATACTGATCCTAAAACATTTGCTGATCAAGTGTACTCGAATATTTTAGGAACAACTAAGTAATAATTAAATTTTTATTGACCTTGATGATGCTATTAAAAGTCATCAAGGTCGGAGGTCATTATGAAACAAGAAAGTACTACTATAAAACTGCCGGTGTTACATTCTAAACAGAGTAAGAAGTTAGATGTTAGCAGTAAATTAATTATAAAAGATGAGATACACTGGAAAAAAGATTCTAAGCTCTGGCCAATACTTCAAATATTAGCATTTGTAGCGGCCTTAATTGTTAGTATTTATGTTCCAACCAAGCAGATGGTTGATTTACAACCCTACCGAATATTTCTCATTATTGTAATTGGATTTTTCGTTGCTCGTAACATTATTTCGTTATTCAATAGGAAAGTAAAAGCTTCTAACAATCATCAAGCTCAATTTTACTTTGTTGTAGCATTGTTATTGATTTTGTGGGACAGTTTGACTACTAAATCAAACTACCTGCCATTACCTTTTTTCCCAAGCCTAGGGCAGGTTCTGCAGGTTATGGTAGAGGATGCGTATACACTTCTAATAAGCACTCTTTTTTCAATGAGACTATTGATCATTGGTTTTTCTATCGGAACTGTTGTAGGCTTGGTATCAGGCGTTCTTATTGGATGGTATAAAGAGTGGTGCTACTGGCTATTTCCACTAATTAAAGTTATGGGTGTAATACCTGTAACTGCATGGATTCCTATCATGATGTTTATTTTTCCTTCCAGCTTTTATGCTCAAATATTTCTGATAGTGCTTTGCGTATGGTTTCCAGTTGCTTACATGGCCAGTAATGGTATTGTAAATATCGAAAAATCGTACTTTGAGGCTGCTAGAACACTAGGGGCAAATGAAAGATTTTTGATATTTAAGATTGCTATACCAGGTGCTATGCCTTCAATCTTTACAGGTATTTATACAGCGACCGGTATTTCATTTGCAACCTTGGTGGTTTCAGAAATAATTGGTGCAAAAGCTGGTTTGGGATGGTACATCAATTGGGCTAAAAGCTGGTCTAATTATGCAAAGGTTTATGCTTCAATAATTGTAATGGCAGTAGTGTTTTCCATTGTAATGGCTATAATCTTCAGAGTTAGAGATAGAGTATTAATCTGGCAGAAGGGGTTGCTGAAATGACAGTAGAGAACATACGGAAATTAGGTTCTATTTCAATAAGTGGCATAAATAGAACATATATTGATGCCAACGGCAGTGAAACTGAAGCGCTGCAAAATGTGAATATAGATGTACAGCCTGGTGAGTTTATAACACTGATTGGTCCATCTGGCTGCGGAAAAACAACTCTCCTAAGACTAATTGCCGGATTAGACAAAGCACAATCTGGTGAAATATCCTTGGATAATGTACTGGTATCAGGTACTCACTACGAAAGGGGCTATGTATTTCAGCATGCCAATTTATTCCCATGGGAAAACGTTGAAAACAATATTGCAGCTGGGCTTAAAGCTAGAAAAATTTACAAAGAAAAGAAGCAGGATGTTGCTCATTTCATAGAGCTCGCAGGTCTCACTGGCTTTGAAAAATCTTATCCTCATCAGCTGTCTGGTGGTATGGCTCAGAGGGCATCTCTTGCTAGAGCTCTTATAAATGATCCCAAGGTTCTTTTGCTGGATGAGCCGCTAGGTGCTTTGGATTCCTTTACTCGCATTGATTTGCAGGATAAGCTGCTTGAGCTTTGGACCGAAAGAGGCACTACCACTGTGCTTGTAACTCATGATGTTGATGAAGTTGTGTACCTAAGTGATAGAATTGTAATTATGACACCTAGGCCAGGAAAGATAGAGAGTATAATCAATGTTAATCTAAAAAGACCAAGGGCACGAAATAGTGATGAATTTATAGCGATGCGCACAAACATTTTAGAAAGACTTCATTTGGTAAGTAGTAAAGTACAACCTGACTATTATTTGTAATTTATCGAAAGTGGTAGGGTATATTTATAAAACAAATTTTAAAATTCTAAAAATTCATAGGTTTTTTCGTAGCCTACAAGTAAAACATCGTCAGTATCCTTCATATATATAATGCTGAAAATTATTGATTTCTACGTATTTCCCCTTTATATTCTTATTATGCACTCCACAAAGATGGATGAGGGAATTGAAGGTAAAAAATATTTTCTTAAGTGCAATATTTTATCTGTATAAGTTGTATTATAAATAGAAGGAAGTGATTAAATGACTGAATCGCTACGTACAACCGATTCTAATTTCATTATGGAAGCTATTGAAAAATATTCTGACACACTTATTAGAATATCTTATTCATATATGAGGAATATGAGCGATGCTGAAGATATGACTCAAGATGCTTTCTTACAACTGATTAAAAAGAAACCATCATTTGAGAATGATTTGCATGAAAAGGCGTGGTTAATCAGAGTTACAATCAATCTTTGTAAAAATCGTTTAAAAACAGCATGGTTTAGAAAAACATTACCACTTGGTGAGGCTAGGTTTGACTTTACAGAAAAGGAAAGTGAAGTCATGAGTGCAGTCTTTGAATTGCCTACAAAGTATCGTAACATTATTCATTTATTCTATTTTGAAGAATACAGAATAAGTGAAATAGCAACTATTTTGGGACAAAAGGAATCCACCATTGGTTCACAGTTACATAGAGCTAGAAAAATGCTTAAACCGAAACTAAAGGAGGACTTTGACGATGAATAAAGAAGTATATAAGTCAGCAGTCAGCAAGATACAAACAGCTGATGTTTTCAAAGCAAAATTGGAAGTTTCAATGAAACTAACAAAAGCTGGGATAAATACTCTTAAAATAAAGCGGTTAGTACCTGTTATTGCAACCTTATTGATAATTATATGCATCAGTACAATATTTTTACCAAGGTTGATGCAAGTTAGTGTTGAAAATAATACAAAAGATGAATTTAAGATAATGGATGAATCTTCTAATGCAATGGATAGTTATGCTTCTGTAGTATATATATATGGATATTCTTATAGCCCTTCAGAATGGTTAAAATATTCTCGTTATGATTCAGATGAAATAAATTATGACGCAATTAGAGGTTTGAAAATTGGGGAAGTAACCCTCGATTTAAAGGGAAAAAGATATACTGGAACACCACCAGATTTTTCGAGTACCTTTGATAAAGGAACTGAAATCTACACGATCAAAAACATAAAGAAAGAAAGCGCAGTCCTTGTTGTAAATAAGGATAGTAAATCAATATTTTACCGTCAAAACAAAGTTGTGTTAAATGAAAAAATACCGATCAACCTCACTGTTCTTGATGTTTTAAATATGCTCTCAGACACACCTAAGGTATCTTCAGTTGAATTACGTGATGAAAATGATGGTTCCTGGATGCGCACATCTGAAAAGGAACGTTTACTTTCACTCATTAATAAGGAGCTGCCTAAACTAGCAATCCTTAACTCACAAGAACTCGGAAAAGAGCCATATAGTAATAATCGCATTCCCATAAACCTGATATTAAAAGACGGTGCAGCTCTTCATATGCAGATTTATCCTGAGACAAAGTGTGCTTCTGTGTTTGGTGGATATATTAAACTTTCTTCAGAACTATATGGGGAGATACAAGAATTGTTTGATCAAGGTGAAAAGTATCCAAGTATATCTAAATTATTGCCTTATAAAGAAAGTGATGTGTCATACTTGTATTTTGTTAATAATATAAATGGCGAAAAAGTACTTTGTGAAAACCCTATATGGTCACGCGATGCTTTGTTTAGCATGTTAAATTATTATCGCGTAGAACAAGTAAAGGTAAATACTGATAAACATCTGGTTATGACTAGCACTATTGGAAAATCAAAAGATGACAATATAATCGTAAATTTCTATGAAACTGAAGAAAAGCAAATAATTACAGAAGTTAATGGAGTCTATTATAAGCCTGTAAAAGGGCAGATGCTGTTTAAAGAACTTAGCGACTATTTATACAACTCCACAGACTTAGGTCTTATACAAAAGTAAAAGACACAAAAGTAAAATTTTACTTTACAATTTGCAATTTATTGTGTTATAATGTCATGCGTATGCAATACGGATGGTCCTCTGCACTTTTGATGCACGAACGTCTAGGAGAGGAAGGAGGAAATTAAAAAATGGATATATTAAGAGCACTTGAAAATGAACAGATAAGAACTGATCTTCCTAATATGGAAGTTGGAGATTTTATTAAGATTCATGCAAAGATCATAGAAGGAACTAGGGAAAGAATACAGGTATTCGAAGGTACAATTATTGGTATGAAGGGTTCTGGTTTAAAAGAAACCTTTACAGTAAGAAGAGTATCTTACGGTGTTGGTGTTGAAAGAATTTTCCCTGTTAACTCACCAAGAATCGATCATATCGAGATCGTTAGAAAAGGTGTAGTTAGAAGAGCTAAGCTATACTATCTTCGTGATAGAGTTGGTAAGGCTGCAAAGGTTAAGGAAAGACTTATCCTTAAAAAAGTATAATAAAAACTAAAAAACCTAGGGACATTAGTGTCTCTAGGTTTTTAGTTATGTGTTTGATTTAGTCAAACAAATGTAATTTGTAAATTCTAGTTGTTTTATATATAATAATAATGTTCGTAAATAAAACCGTTTTAAAAATTAATACTAGCGGGGTGAAATTGCTGATGGATGATCAAAACATAGAAGATCAAAACATAGAAGGTAATGACGAAAAAAATGTTGAAATTGCCAACCTTAAAGATATTAGAAGTAATAAAACTAGGCGAATAAATGCAAAAAATAAAAAGAAAAATTCTGTAGGTAGAGAAGTTTTCGAATGGTTCTTGGTTATTGTAGCTGCTCTATTAATCTCAATGATTATTAAGGCCTTTATATTCTCAACCTACAAAGTAAATATGGTTTCAATGGAAAACACTCTATTTGAAGGGCATAATGTAATTGTTTATAAAACAGGTTATAATTTCACTAAACCAAAGCATGGAGAAATAATAGTATTTATGCACGAAGAAGGCCAGTTTAAGAGTATGTTTAAGTATTTACCTATTAGAAACCCTGGCGAGGTTGACTATATAAAGAGAGTAATCGGTTTGCCTGGTGATCAAATTGATATTAAAGATGGCTATGTCTACAGAAAATCAGCTGGAGATAGCGATTTTAAAAAGTTAGATGAGTCATATACCAAAGGTCTAACAGACTCGCATGGTATGCAGCTTCCTTTCACTGTACCAGAGAATAACTTATTTGTTATGGGTGATAACAGAGAACAAAGTCTTGATTCAAGACAAATTGGATCTATAGACATAGATACTGTTATCGGAAAAGCCGTGCTCCGAATTTGGCCATTTTCCGAATTTGGCGGGTTGTACAAATAGATAATAAAATTTCACAAAGGAGAATTTATGCACATTCAATGGTTTCCAGGTCATATGGCGAAGACCAGAAGACTAATTGCTGAGAATTTAAAGCTCGTGGATGTTATTATAGAGCTTCTTGATGCTAGAATACCTTTTAGCAGCAGAAATCCAGAAATTAAATCTTTAATTAATAATAAGCCAAGGCTTGTAGCCTTTAATAAATCCGATCTAGCAGATGAACAAATATCAAGGCAATGGGTACGTTGGTATGCTGATCAAGGTATAAATTGTATTTTGCTTAATTCTATAAGTGGTAAAGGACTTAATGAGATAAAAGATAGAGCTAGAGATTTGATGGCTGAAAAGATAGAAAGAGATAGGGCAAAAGGAAAGCTGTTTACACCTGTTAGGACAATGGTTGTAGGCATTCCAAATGTAGGCAAATCTTCGTTTATAAATAAAATTGTAGGTAGAGCATCGGCAGCAACAGGCGATAGACCTGGAGTGACAAGAGGGAAGCAATGGATTAGAATAAACTCTGAAATAGAGCTTTTAGATACACCGGGTATACTCTGGCCTAAGTTTGAGGACCAAGAAGTTGGAATGAATCTTGCCTTTACCGGCGCCATAAAGGATGACATAATGGATACTGGTGAAATAGCCATGGAGCTGCTTCATAGGCTTACTAAGCTATATCCGAAGGAACTGTGTGCAAGATTTAAGCTTGAGTCCGATTCTATTATAAATATAGGACCACTGGAGCTACTGGAAACTGTAGCACTTAAAAGAGGTTGTATCGTATCTAAAGGACAAATAGATTATTCAAGAATATCTGCAATAGTTTTAGATGAATTTAGAGGTGGTAAAATCGGTAAAATAACTCTTGAAAGACCAAATGATAGGTCATCAAAAGATTAGTTAATAAACAGAGTAATTTGATATTTACAACTAGTCAACACTGCCATTATGTAGTAAAGTATAGGTAATGTTAAGAAGACTATACTTTGGGGTACATAATGGCTAAATTAACTTTAAAACATATTCAAGATCAAGTTCAAGACAAAACAATTCAAGATTCAATAGAATATCTTCTAGCTCTACAGACCACTGGAGCCTCAGTAGACAAACTACTGCTGAAGTATTATAAGCTTCAGGAAAAACACGATAAAGAAATTAAGCGACTAGAAAATATGCTTTCCTTTGAAAAGTGTGCTATAGGAGAAGGCTTTAGCTTCATTGCCGGGGTTGATGAAGCGGGCAGGGGACCACTTGCGGGACCTGTGGTTGCAGCTGCGGTTATTCTTCCAAATGGACTCTTAATTGAGGGCGTAAATGATTCGAAAAAACTCAGTGAAGCGCAAAGAGAAGGGTTGTTTGATGAGATTAAAGAAAAGGCACTTTCATTTGGAATTGGATCAGTTGATGAAAAAGTTATAGATGAAATAAATATTTTAAATGCAACAAAAAAGGCTATGGCTTATGCCATTAGTCAGCTAGATCCGCCACCGGACTGTATTCTTTTGGATGCTGTAAGGCTTGAGAATATCACTACTAAACAAGTTCCTATTATAAGGGGCGATAGCCTGAGTCTATCAATTGCAGCAGCATCAATTCTTGCAAAGGTCACAAGGGACAGGCTATTGAGGGAATATGATTCCATTTATCCAGAGTATGGCTTTGCCATTCATAAGGGCTACGGCACACCTGCACACATTTCTGCTATTAAAAAATTCGGCCTATGTCCGATACATAGATTAAGCTTTGTGAAAAATTTCATATAATTTTTGAATTTTAGAATAGGTTTGTTTGGAGGTGTCAAAGTTGAGAATTGACGGATTTGTTCCAGGAACAGGTATTACGTCAAATAATAGTACTGATGTGTTAAGTAAACTAAATCCTGGTGATACAATTAGGGCTCAGGTACTTGAGAATTCAGGCAGCGAGCTTACTTTGAAACTGTCAGATGGTTCAAAGGTATCCGCTCATGCCATGTCTCCTGTTGCTGCTGCGGAAGGTGAGTTTGTCAATTTTGTATTTAAAGGAAATGTAGATGGTAAGCCTGTACTTGAAGTTGCTAGCAGAAATGTTCAACCACAGGTGGATGAAACCCTAGAAAATATAAAAAGCACCTTAACTACACTGAAATTGCCTATCACAGATCAAAATATTGAATTGGCTCAAGCCCTAAAGGATCAAAATGTGCCTATTACTGCTGATTCTATGCGTAAAATAATAGATTTAGTAAGTAAAAATACTGATTTAAAACCGGATTCTGCTGCATTTCTCACTGCAGCAAATATGTCAAATGATATAAATAACATTGAAAAGCTGCAAAGTCTTTTGGCTGGTAGACTCAAAATCAGTAATGATATTGGTGAGCTGATGAAGCTTATAGATGGCGATAGTAATATTTCAGCAGATGTTAAGTCAGCAGTAGTTAGCTCTATTTTAGAAAAGCAAGCTGCCCAAATGTCCTCAAAAGGTGTTAATCAGACAAATAACACTGTAGTTTTGAATAAGGAGGGAGCTGTGCCAAGCGCTAACACAGCAAATCCTAATACAACTACTTCACCAAACACAAATAGCACAGCAAATCCTAATACAGCTACTACACCAAACACAAATAGCACAACAAATCCTAATACAGCTACTATTTCAAATGTAAATGGTGCAACTACTAGCAATCCCAGTAATGTTGCTGGCAGTACTTCTAACGTAAATGCAAATCTCACAAATGGAAATATAACTAATATTAATGTAAACACGGTGACTGCTGGCGCAGCAAATGGTAGCTCGATAAATAACAATGCTGCTTATGAAACAGCAAGCAACAATGTAATTAATTTGGCTAAGAGTCTAATTGAAAGCGCAGAAAATAATGCAGCTACAGTTAATTCTGTACCAAATGACAGTAAAGCTAGCGATATCGATGCAAATACAAATTCAAATGTCAATTCTGCTGCAAATGGCAGATCAAATAATAATACAAGCAATGTTGAGCAGCAAATTAGCAATCTTCTCAAAGACGGAGCACCTCTTGACAAGGCTGATTTACCTCTTCTAAACTCACTAAACTCACAGCTGGAGTCTATGATTAGCAAGGGAAATTTGTCGACTGAGCAGCAACTAGCGGCAAAGTTTATTACCGAGGAAATTAATGACGTCATATTCAAAACACAAGGCAATCAAGCAGTTTCAGAACAAGTAAGCCCAAACACAAAGAATATGAAGGGCTTTGAAGATGCTGTAAATAACCTTAAAAATCTTTTTATTAAAATAGACCAGAACAGCGATGAAATAAATCCTGTTAAGCTCTACAAGGATATGGATAATGCTCTACAAACATTAAAAAGCAGTATCCAGCAACTGCCACAGGGAATACGTGAAGCTGCAATGAATATAGCTAACAATCTTGAGAGCAACATGAATTTTATAAATAAACTGAATAGCTATAGCTCATATGTGCAAATTCCATTGAGTATTTTTAATAAAGAGACCACTGGCGAGTTGTATATGCTTAAGAAGGGATCAAAATCAAGAAAGCTTGATCCCTCAAATATTACTGTACTTATTTCATTGGATAGCAATAATATAGGAAGAATTGATACACTGCTAAGCATAGATAAGAAAAATATCAGCACAAATTTTAGGCTTGAAAACAGCGAAGTTTTCAAAGTCTTGAAAGAAAATCATAAGATGTTGTACACTAGCTTACTTGAAAAGGGTTTTAGGCTTGTAGACTTTACCTATAGACTAATGAATGAACCAATAAGTATAGTGAATTTTGAAGCAGAAGCAAAAAAAGAATTTATAAAAAGCCCAAATAATATTGACATTACGATTTGACAGGAAAGATTTCAAGATCGCATTGATGAACTGTGTTTTATGTGTTTATATTGAAAGGTGGGGATCGACTTTGCAGGATGTGAAAAAAACAAAAAAAGAAATTAAGTATGCCACAGCCTTGCAATATTCACCAGAGACTAGTGCAGCTCCAAAGATTATTGCAACTGGTAAGGGCATAATTGCAGAGAAAATTATTGAAAAAGCAAAAGAAAATGACGTTCCTATATACCAGGATAGCAATTTGGCTAAAACACTTTCAGCATTAGGCATTGGTGATCAAATACCCGCTGAAGTATATGCGGTTGTTGCAGAGATATTAGTATTTATTGGCAGTGTCGATAAGAGCTATGGAGAGAGACATGACTAGTAAAAACACAAGAGACATGGGCACTGAAGGGGAGCAAAGAGCTGTCGACTTCTTAATTGCAAATAATTATACTATTCTAAAAACAAATTATAGGGTTGGCCGAATTGGTGAGATAGATATAATAGCAAAGGATGCTGAATATATTTGTTTTATAGAGGTTAAAACCAGAAGATCCTATAGTTTTGGAACTCCAGGTGAGGCTGTAACCTTCCCAAAACAGGAAAAAATCAAGCTAATTGCATCAATATATTTGTCAAACACAGGCAATATGAACAGCTGTGTAAGATTTGATGTGGTAGAGGTACTTATGGTAAGCATAAATAGCACTAATGAAATTAAAAACATAAATCTTATTAAAAATGCATTTTAAATCCTTATTATTAAGTTTGGGAGGCAATTAAAAATGATAATAGTTGATGCGCACTGCGATACAATCACAACAATAATGCAAACACGTGAACAACTTCTTGAAAATAAAGGCCACATTGATTTGAAAAGACTTAAGCAATATGATAGCTTCGTACAGTTCTTTGCTGCCTATATATCGCCAGAGCATGCTAAAATGGGGGCTTTGAGTCGCGCGATAGATATCATTGATCGATTGTATAGAGAAATCGAAATTAATGAGAACGATATCATGTTATGTCGTAATTACAAAGATATTGTGACTGCAACACAAAGTAAGAGAATCGCTGCTGTACTTACTATAGAAGGCGGCGATGCACTTGAGGGCAAACTGTCTGCGCTGAGGATACTATATGAGCTAGGTGTGAGGGCAATAACCTTGACTTGGAACCACAGAAACCAGATAGCTGATGGAGTAGCTGATGCAATCACTGGTGGGGGGCTCACCCCGTTTGGCAAAGAGGTTATCAGTGAGATGAACAGGCTAGGCATGCTTGTGGATGTTTCTCACCTATCTGAAGCTGGTTTTTGGGATGTAATTAATACAACCAAAGCACCTATTATTGCATCTCATTCAAATGCAAAGAAAATATGCAACCATAGAAGAAATTTAACGGACGAACAGCTTCTAGCTTTAAAGAAAATTGGCGGAGTAACAGGTATTAATATGTATCCTGATTTTGTTTTTAGTGATGGCAAGGCCACAATGAAGCATGTTTTAGACCATATTGAGTACATTGTTGCGCTTACTGGTGAGGGTACCTTGGGCTTAGGCGCTGATTATGACGGAATTGGCGAAACACCTCAAGGCTTAGAAGGCGTGCAATGTTTGAAGGATTTGTTTAACGAGCTACTAAAATTGAATTACAGCGAGACTTTGGTAAATAAAATTGCAGGAGAGAATTTCCTTAGAGTAATAAAGAGCGTTTTGTAAGATAAGCTAGAGCTAAACAATTAAATGAATTTAATTGCTCGAAAAACAGCACAGCAAAGAGACGGAATTTATGCCGTCTCTTTTGTTTTGATTATTTTATCGATACTCGCTGATATTTAGAAGTTTTTTTATGTTCAAATATAACTGCAGCTTAATTATATGATTCCTGCATAAACATACTTAAATATAAATATTTGATAAATACTAAATATTATTTTGAGTTTACAGGAACATTAAACTTGCAAATTGTAATAATATATATTAGAATTATTATAGGTTAAAATGGCATTTGGAGGGGAAAAGGATGATTTGTTATAACGCTTTATCTAAAGACCAACTAAAAAACGAAATAGAAATTTTAGAAGTTCGATATAATGCATTTAAGGAGCAAAATTTAAAATTAGATATGACTAGAGGAAAGCCTTGCTCCGAACAGCTTGATATGAGTATGGATATTCTTGATATCCCTGCTAAAGATGTTCGATTTGCAGCTGATGGTACAGACTGCTATAATTATGGACTTCTTGATGGTTTGCCTGAAGCAAAAGCTCTTTTTGCAGAAATGCTGGATATAAATACAACTGAGATAATAATTGGTGGAAACTCAAGTTTGAATCTAATGTATGATGCTATTGCAAGAGCAATGTCTCTTGGAATTATGGGCTGCGCACCATGGTCAAAGCAGGATAAGGTTAAGTTCTTGTGCCCTAGCCCTGGATATGATAGGCATTTTGCTATTTGTGAGCTATTTGGTATAGAAATGATTATTGTTGATATGAAGCAGGATGGTCCTGATATGGACGTTGTAGAGAGGCTTGTCGCCGAAGATGAAAGCATCAAGGGAATTTGGTGTGTGCCAAAGTATAGCAATCCCGATGGAATTACATATTCTGATGAAGTTGTTGACAGATTTACTGCTCTTACTCCAAAGGCAAAGGATTTCAGAATTTTTTGGGATAATGCTTATTGTGTGCACCATCTCACAGAGCAACCTGATGAGCTCAAAAATATTCTATCTGCTTGTAAAATGGCAGGAAATGAGAATATGGTTTATATATTCAGTTCAACATCAAAGATTAGTTTTCCTGGTGCTGGTGTTGCTATTATGGCTGCAAGCGTTGAAAATATCAATAGTATTAAGAAAAGATTGACAATACAGACAATTGGACCTGACAAAATTAATCAGCTTCGGCATGTAAAGTATTTCAAAGATTTTGAGGGAATAAACCTTCACATGAAAAAGCATGCTAGTATATTAAAGCCAAAATTTGATATAGTTTTGAAGATACTAGCTGAAGAGCTGGGCGGGAAGGAAATAGCATCTTGGAATAAGCCAAATGGAGGATACTTCATTAGCTTAAATACCTTGGATAATTGTGCAAAGGAAGTGGCAAAGCTGGCACTTGAGGCTGGCGTACTGCTGACAAAGGCTGGTGCAACCTACCCATATGGCAAGGATCCACTAGATAGAAATATCAGAATAGCTCCAACAATGCCGCCAGTAGCGGAATTGAAGAAGGCGATAGAGATACTTGCAATAAGCGTACAGCTAGTTAGCGCTAGAAAATTATATTCATAAATAGGGTTCTAAAATTTAGGGGATACTCCCTTTGAATATTAGAATGCGAAATCCGATTTCTAAAGCGGGATTACATCCCGCACTTTTTTTTTGAATAAAATAATCCGAACATTTTTTAAATTATTGGTGCAAACATTCGGATTTTATAGTATAATACTTGTTGTTGATTGATAATTCTGCCGTTAAGCTGACATAAGGTTAGCTAAAATATATAAAGATTTTGTGGTTTGCCAATTTAACAATTCATTGGGGACATGGAGGTAATAACATGAAAAACGTTTATGAAAGTCCTTTAAATTCTAGATATGCAAGCAGTGAAATGCAGCAAATTTTCTCTCCTGACATGAAATTTACTACTTGGAGAAGACTTTGGATTGCATTGGCTGAAACTGAAAAAGAACTAGGCCTAAATATTTCTGACGCTCAGATTGAACAATTGAAGAACAATAAAGATAATATTAATTATGAAGTTGCAGAAAAATATGAGAAGCAGTTCAGACATGATGTCATGTCGCATGTTCATGCTTATGGGGATCAATGCCCTGATGCGAAGGCTATAATTCACCTTGGTGCAACGTCCTGCTATGTCGGCGACAACACTGATATTATTGTTATGACAGAAGGCTTAAAGCTTGTAAGAAGCAAAATGCTAATACTTATTAAGAAGCTTTCAGCTTTTGCACTGGAATACAAGGCTATGCCTACTTTAGGTTTTACTCATTTCCAGCCAGCTCAGCTTGTAACTGTGGGAAAGAGAGCATGTCTGTGGATTCAAGAACTTCTAATGGACATAGATGATTTAGATCACACTATAGCAAATATGAAACTTTTGGGCTCAAAGGGTACAACAGGAACTCAAGCTAGTTTCTTAAATCTATTTGATGGTGACCATGAGAAGGTAAAAAAGATGGAGGAACTGATTGCAGAAAAAATCGGTTTCAAAGGTGTTTTTGCTGTATCCGGGCAGACATATCCAAGAAAGCTCGACAGTAGAGTTTTAAATGTACTGAGCGGCGTTGCCCAGAGTGCATATAAATTTAGCAATGACATGAGACTTCTCCAAAGTATGAAGGAAATGGAGGAGCCCTTTGAAGAAAAACAAATAGGTTCTTCTGCGATGGCCTACAAGCGCAATCCAATGAGGTGTGAGAGAATTTCTTCACTTGCTAGATACGTTATAATTGATGCGTTGAATCCTGCAATAACAGCCTCTACTCAATGGTTTGAAAGAACACTTGATGATTCTGCAAATAGGAGAATATCTGTACCTGAGGCTTTCTTGGCAACAGATGCTATTCTAAACATATATATAAATGTTGCAAGTGGCCTAGTAGTGTATCCAAAGGTAATACAAAAGCATGTAATGGACGAGCTCCCCTTCATGGCAACTGAAAATATCATGATGGAAGCAGTAAAGCGTGGAGGCGACAGACAGGAGCTACATGAGCAGATAAGAGAGCATTCAATGGAGGCAGGTAAAAGAGTAAAGGTGGATGGCGAGTCCAACGATTTAATTGAAAGAATAGCCAAAGATCCACTCATTGGAATGACCCTTGAAGAGCTAAATTCTGTTCTCGAGCCTAAGAACTATATTGGCAGATGTCCTGAGCAGGTAGTGGAGTTTATTGAGAATGAGGTTAATCCAATACTAGCGAATGCTGATATTTCAGATGTGCCGGTTGAATTGAAAGTGTAGTTGTTTTAGTGAATAAGTTGAAAATTGTTAAACTTTTTCACGATTTGCTATTGATGATTATAAGGTTATTTTGATATAATAAAAGATAGGACGTCAGTACATCATCCTATCTTTTATTTTTTTAGGGAGTTAATTATATGATAAATAAATTCAGCAGTATACCGTTATATCTGCAGTTGAAAGATTTAGTAGTAAAGAAAATCGAAAGCAATGAATACCTTCCAAATACACAGATACCTTCCGAGCAGGATTTATGTGGACTTTATGGTATTAGTAGACCCACTGTCAGACAAGCTATCAGCGAACTGACTAGCAGTGGCTATCTATATAGAGAGAAAGGTAAAGGAACCTTTGTTTATGGAAAGAAGAATACTATTGATGTGAAAAACTACAGTGGATTTACTGATTCAATACTGCATTGTGAATCTCCAGCTGAAAAGAATATTATCGATATTTCAGTTGTTGAGAGCTCTACGGTTGAACAGTTGGACAGTGTGTTTAATTATAATGCGAGTTTACCAGTTGCAATGATTACTTATCTATCATATATAAATAATCAGCCTCGTGAGGTGTATTCGTTTAACAAATCATACATACCATTAAAATTGTTTCCAGATATTGTAGCTCAATTGAAGGATGGTAAATCGTCTATCGATATTTTGAGAGGAAAATACCCTCTGATACCTGATAAAAGCAAAAGCATTCTGGAAATTATTTTTGCAGACAATAGTGATTCACCAATTCTTAGAGTACAGCCTGGTCAGCCTTTAATAAAGCTGCAAAATGTTTTATATTCAAAAGGCGGACAAACTGTAGAATACATTTTCTCTAAGTATAGGGCTGATAACTGTAGGCTGTTATTTGAAAGTAGCAAGCAATAAACTCGGTTATCTAAAGCTGAATATGTAGGCTTCAGGTAGAGTTTGAAATCAGAATATAATATTAATGTAATTTGAGTCCTTTAAGTTTGAATGTTAAAATTAGATGCTAATATATTTTGGAGGCTAAAATGAGTTCTTATCGTTTAAGACATGACAGAAAGTATAAAAAGAGAAGATCACTTGTTATAACAGTAATTGTATTGAGCGTACTGGCTATTTCAATGGCAGTATACTTGTTTTTGAATAGAGATTCTGCTACAGGTTCGGCTAATCCAAGCGATGGGGCGCAAACAGCGTCAACTCAATCAAGTACAACACCGTCTGATTCATCAACGGCGGTAGCTACTGATACAGATCAGCCTGCAGACAGCACCGAGGTGGCAGTTTCAACGCCTAACACAGATTTAAATGGCGTCGAAACAAAAGACCATGGATATCTACCGAAAGTGGGGACAGCTGCAAAGAGTGGAAAGATGGAGGAGCTCCAGAAGTTAATAAGTGATAATACTAAAAATCTTCCTGGAGATTACGGGGTAACGTATATTGACCTAGCAACTGGAGAAATGGTAAATGTTAATGATAAGATTGAATACATTGCAGCTAGTACGTCAAAGCTTCCTGTAAACGTATTACTATACAAGAACATAGAAGAAGGAAAAGTTAAGCTAGAGGATAAGTTGGTTTACAAGCAGGAGGATATGGAACCAGGAACAGGTATTATCCAAAGTTCAGCTTTTGGTACAGAGTACACCGTTCGTGAAACCTCAAAGCTAGCCATTCGCAAAAGTGACAACTGTGGTGTAAATATGCTAATCAGACTTGTGGACATTGTAAATGTTCGTAAATATATGGCTGATTTGGGTGGTCAAGTTATTTATGGGAAAACTCATCGGTCTTGTCCTTACGATATGGCCCTTATTGCTCAGGACTTGTACAAGCTGTATTTGAATAATGAGGAGGTCTATGGGGAATTAATTAACAACATGGAAAATACTGATTGGCACGACAGAATTGACGCCAAGCTTCCAAAAGAAGTTAAGGTTGCTCACAAAATAGGAAATCAAACTAGAACTAGAAATGATGTCGGTATAGTCTTTGCCACACATCCTTATATTTTGTCTGTAATGACTGACAATGTTGAGCTTGATCCAGCAACTAAGTCAATTGCGGATTTGTCAAAGAAAATATATGATTTCGAAGAAGCCTATGCAGTCCAAACTGCAAAGTAACTCAGCAATAATAAATAATTAAATTTAATAATGTAAAGTGCATAATCAAAGAGCTCATTTCATATTTAATATGAAGGAGCTCTTTTGTAGTTAGATTAACCTAGGCAAATACCTATGTAAATTTTTTTTAATCAGACTTTTTTACTTATTTTGGGTATAATAAACTAGTCATATGTCACAATATCTAAGGAGAAAGCTATTTAATGGAAGACTTTATACTTAATTTTACTCAAAATATTATAAACGGAAATGCAATTTCTACATACATATTTTTATTTCTATCGGGCGTGCTTCAGCTTGTATTTCCTCCATTTCCATCGGATGTTATTATTGTTTTTGAAGGCTATTTGACAACGATTGGTAGCAATTTCAGTTTCTTTTTAGTATTACTAATTTCAGTCCTAGGAAGTGTAGTGGGCTCTATTCTAGTTTTCTGGTTTGGTTATAAAAAGGGAAATGAGGTGCTACGATATAAAATTGTATTAAAATATATTAACGAGAAACATATCAGACGTTCAGAGAAGGTTTTTCACAAGTATGGCAAATATGGATTGATATTTAGCAAGTTTATTCCAGGTACAAGCACAATTATGGTTTTGTTCGCTGGTGTTTTTAGAGTAAAGAAGAGAATTTACTTCACATATATAGTTTTTTCAATTGTGTTGCAGCAGGTTATATATCTACTGATAGGGCGTGTAATTGGGAATAATATTCATCAAGTAAAGAGATTTCTTTCTATTTTTAACTTAGCTTCTGGTATTGTTATAGCAGTTTTAGCTACAATTGGTTATCTTATTTATAAGAATAATAAAGTAAAAAACAAGGTAGAAAAGCATCGATAGCTAATCTACAAATTTCTACTTTCTTGCTGGTATTCGAATTTCAACTGTAGTCCCTTTACCATACTCACTTTTATAGCTTAAGCCGTATTTTTCACCATAAAATAGCTTTAATCTGTCATTTATATTTTTAATTCCGTAGCTACTTCCTGTAGTACTGCCAATTGAACCTGTATAAATCATCTTAAGTTTGTCAGTAGGTATGCCAATACCATCATCATTAACACATAAAATAATTTCATCATCTTCCAGCGTTCCACTGATGACAATTGTACCTTCTTTACTTTCTTTTCCCAATATCCCATGTATTATAGCATTTTCGACGATGGGTTGAAGAGTTATCTTAAGAATTTCAAAATCTTGTATATACTCATCCAAATCTATTATAAAATTTATTTTGTTATTGAACCTCATATTTTGTATATCCATAAAGAAGGAAACATGAAAAAGTTCATCCTGAATTTTAATTATCTCTTTTCCCTTGCTAAGACTCAGTTTGTAGAAATTGGCGAGCGCTTTTACTAAAGCTTCAATTTCATTATATTTGTTTTCCTGAGACAGGCAAACCACCATATCCAGAGTATTATATAAAAAATGAGGATTAATTTGTGCCTGTAAAACTTTAAGCTCTGAATTTTTTACTTCCAGTCCCATTTCATACTGCTTTTCAAGAAGTAACTTGATGCGAGAAATCATATAATTGTAATTTTCTATCAAATCGCCAATTTCATCTTTATCTGAAGATTGTACTATTGGAGAGAGATTTCCGTTTTGAATATTTTTCATTTTACTTATCACTTGTGAAATTCTTTTTGTAATACTAATAGATAATAAAAATGCAAGCACATATGCTATTGAAGCTATAACGATTACTTGTAGAAATGCTTCAGCCCTGAGCTTGTTGCTTTCAGAAAAAATCTCTTTATAGGGTATAACTGTAATCATATACCAGTCTGTACCGGTTATTAGTTTGCTATGGAAAAATACCTTCTCATTATCTACTTTTGTAGTGGACCATTCATTTGAAGACGAAGTATTAGAGAGAAGTGAATTCTCTATTTTAAACCTGTCAGCCGATTTGTTTTCAGAGGATAGTACCATTGTTCCTTCAGAATTTTGGATATAGGTAACACAGTTTTCTATGGTGTTTGCCTTGGATATGATTTCCTCAAGTTTATTTCTGGAAATATCCACACGTAAAAGCCCTATGATTTCAGAATAATCATTGCTACTTCTTAAAAAAGATACGGTAGATACAGTGTTTTCAATACCCTGCCCATCTCCTTCAAAATAAGCTGGAGGACACCACACTATTCTAACTCCGGTTTGTTTTAATCTATTGTACCATTTTGTATTTTGAATGTCTTTTATGTTATATAGAGGGGAGGTAGTATTGTCACTTTTATTTGCATAAATCAAACCATCCTTTACATAAAGTCTAATCTTATTAACTACTGTTTTATCCTCCAGATTTTGCAGAAAAGCAGTCATATGATTCATATCACTCATTTGCTGAAAGATATCAGTATTGGCTGTATTTTCATTAGAAATTTGATTAATAGTTTCATCTTGAACAACTACATCCATTGTTTTTACAACTCTGCTTAACTGATCGGTTATATAAGAATAGGCTTGACTATAGCTTTTGTCTGCAGAGAAAAGTGCTTTTGCTTGGAGTATACTGGAAAAATTACTATAGGTTATAAATGAATATAAAAACAAAGGTATAACTATCAAAATCATATAGGAGAGAAGAAGCTTTTGTCTAAGTTTCAAGTTTGAATAATATTGGTATATATTTTGTAGGATTTTATTTTTCATTGCTAGCAGCCTCCCTATATTCGGATGGAGTAAGAAATAGCTTTTTTTTGAATATCTTGGCAAAATATTGTCCATCGCTAAAGCCTACACATTCTGCTACTTCTGAGATCTTATAACTTTTATCTTTCAATAGCTCTTTTGCTTTTTCTATTCGATAGTCAGTTAAATGCTGGTTAATAGTTCTCTCGGTTTCTAGTTTAAAGATGGAACACATGTAGGCCAGGCTTATGAAGGTGTGTTCACTAATCATTTTTACTGACAAGTCATGTCTCATATAGTTGTTTTCAATAAATCTTATAATTTGTGATATTTTGCCTCTATTATCACGTTTTTCTTTACGACATTTAAAGAAAAACTCGATTTTTTGAATAGTAAATTCCTCAACTTCAAACAACGTGTGAAAAGCATTCAAGTTTTCCCATAAATGACTTCTATTATTGTTTTCATAGAAAACCTCCAAAATCAACTCATCAGCTAAATCAAATAATTGCAGAAGAATTCTGTAAAAAAACTCTTTAATATGATCCACTAATGTATTATTATGCTGTCTTAAATCTGAAACAAGATTATTAATCAAAGTAATAGCTTTTTCTGTGTCTTCTTTAAAGACATGTTGATTAAAGTCCTTTATAATTTCCTCATTAAACGTATAAGGTGTTTTAGTGCTTTCTATATAAAAGAGAAAGTTTCGGTATCCAGTAAAAAAACCCATTTGGAGTGCAAGCACCGCAGTATTATAGGATTTAGATACATTCTGTATTCCGCTTACTTGTATACCTACAGCGATAAAAAAGTCTATACTTTCCAAAACAATTGGTATCTGGGATAAATATGCTTGAAGAGATTCCTGTCTTAGAAGATGTTTCCTATCAGGGGTACATGCAATATGAAGCAGTATATATTCATTATCTTTTACAGTTGCCAGTCCAGCTAATTCTTTCGATTTCAATACATTATTTATACAACTAATGGTATTTTCCAAAGATAAATAGAAGCCAAAAGATGTTATGCTATTATTGCTAATTATTTGTATTAATACAGTTACGAAGTCCGAATCAGGCTTAATACCAAGCAGAGTATAATCAAATTGCTCCTCAGAGATATTAACGGGATTTATCATCTTAATAGCAATCTCGTTTCGGAGCAAAGGTAGATTTTTTACAAGTCTTTCATGGATATCAGCATTTTTACGATTTTTTTGTTCTACAATAATAAGGGAGATTGCTTCACTCATAACCTTTTTCAATTCTTCATAGTCGATGGGCTTTTCAACATAGCTGAGTGCTCTTAACTGAATTGCTGACTTTAAATATTCCTTATCTGAGTAGCCGCTCAAAAAGATGATTTTGATATCAGGATTCATTTCTCTAAGTTTGTAGGACATCTCTATTCCATCCATACGTGGCATTCTAACGTCGGTAAGTACAATGTCAGGGAAATACCATGCTGCGGTCTCAAGAGCTCTTACTCCATCATCAGCTTGTTCAATAAATGAAATATCAAAATCCATCTTCATGATATTACGAATCAGACTATCTCTGGAGGTTATTTCGTCATCTACAACCAATAATTTAACCAATTGAACTCCTCAAAATTTTATTTAAATATGTGTTATTTTGATTATATGAAACGCTTGAGCTATAGTCAAGAAAGAAAACTCAGAAAATAAAGGAAGAGAATATTCTCCACAAAAACAGGAAAATACTCCATTATGATTAGAGGATCTTGATGCTATACTTCACGTATGGAGTGAACTTTGAAGTAGTACACTAAATAATTTAAACAACAGGGTGGAATGATAAATGAGAAGCAGCAAAAACAGAACTTTTTTTTATAAGCTGAAGGAATATAAGACATTACTTTTGATGTTGTCACCTGCAACACTTTTTTTTGTATTATTTTGTTACGTACCGATATTAGGTATCGTTATTGCATTCAAAAGGTATACCTATGATGGTGGTATATTTCATAGCCCATGGATAGGTTTGAAAAATTTTAAATTCATGTTTATGGCGGGAGATATATTCAATGTAACAAAAAACACATTGATATTTAATATACTTTTTATAATTGTCAATACTATACTTGAAATTACTTGTGCTATAGTTTTAGCAGAATTGTCAGGAAAGTACTTTAAAAAGATAACACAGTCAATGATGTTTCTGCCATATTTTATTTCATGGGTGGTAGTAGGAGCCTTTACCTATAATGTTTTAAATTATGAATCTGGTTCAATTAATACACTTTTGAAATCATTTCAATTGGAACCATTTGATTTTTATAATAAACCGGTAGTTTGGATATTAATCATTGTAGTGGTTTGTGCCTGGAAAAATTTTGGTTTTGGAACCATAATATATCTTTCGGCAGTAATGGGGATAGACCCAGAGATGTATGATGCTGCAGAAATAGATGGTGCAAATATTTTCCAACGCATACGTCGTATAACAATTCCTACTTTAGTACCGACAATAGTAATCCTTGTGCTACTTGCAATGGGTAATATATTCCGAGGGGACTTTAGTATGTTCTATCAAGTAACAGGGAATAACCCAGTATTGTACTCTACGACAGATGTTATTGATACATACGTAACCAGATCACTTATAACTTCACCGGAATTTGGTATGACAGCAGCAGCAGGTTTATATCAATCAGTTCTTTGCTTTGCAATTATAATGGTATTTAATACCCTTGTGAAAAAATATGATAAGGATTATTCATTGTTTTAAAGTATTTAATATCAAATAAAATGGAGTGATCAATGTGAGGAAAAAGGACGTAAGCACGAGAGTTTTTAATATATTTGGTTATTCACTGACAGCAATATTGGCAGTATTATCAGTGATACCTTTTTTAATGATAATATCCAGTTCGGTTACTGCCGAACGTTCAATTCTAAGATATGGATATTCACTGATTCCTAGAGAATTTTCAGGGCAAGCCTATGCTAAAATATTTGGCTTCCCTGATGATGTGATAAGGGCTTACGGAATCACGATATTTAATACTGTTGTTGGTACTGTTCTGGGACTTTTTCTCACAGCAATGACAGCATATGTACTTTCCAGAAAACATTTTGAATGGAGAAATAAATTTTCTTTCCTCTTCTATTTTACAACCTTGTTCAGTGGAGGTATTGTTCCCTGGTATATTCTTTGTGTCCAATATCTGAATTTTAAGGATTTGCCGTTGGTTGCACAGGTGGCACCGTATCTTTTGTCAGTATTCAATATAATTATTATCAAGAGTTTCATGCAGGGAATCCCTGATGCTATCACAGAATCTGCAAAAATAGATGGAGCTGGAGATTTCTGCATATTTATTAAACTTATTTTTCCGCTTTCAAAACCTGTACTTGCATCCATAGCATTATTTATAGCCATTGGCTATTGGAATGATTGGTACTTAAGCTTTATGTTTGTGGATCAGAGCAGGTACTTTTCATTACAGTTCTATCTGTACAAAATTTTGAGTGCAACAGAAGCCTTAGCCCGTATATCCAGCCTTTCAGGTATTCACGTTGGTGAGATGCCGAAGGAAAATATTAAAATGGCTATGGCAGTTATAGCTACAGGACCGATTATTTTGTTATATCCATTCCTACAGAAATATTTTGTAAAAGGACTCACAATTGGGGCAGTAAAAGGATAATACCGAGAAATTCGGTTATCAATAAATAATATATTAAGATGGAGGAGTTAAAAATGAAAAGAGTGGCTAGAAGAACAAATTCAGTAATGGCTCTATTACTTGTAGCTGTGATGACACTTGCAGGTTGTGGAAGTGCTGCATCATCAGGTGAAACAACACAGACAACATCACAGGAAACAACTCAGGCAACTGCATCTAATGATCCTATAAAGGCTGAAATTGCAAAAGGTCCAGTAACACTCGTAGGATACCAGTTCGGTGATGATACAGTTGACCACAAAACTGTATTAGCAGAGGTTAACAAAAAGTTGGAAAAGGATATAAATACAACTTTGGATTTAAGGGGAATTTCATGGACCGACGCCGAAAAAAAATACAAGCTTATATTTGCATCTGGTGAAGAATTTGACTTCTGTTATTCAGGAGCTTGGATTGGGTTTAATTCAGTAGCAACAACTAAGGGGTACATGCCACTTTCAATGGACATGGTAAAAACTTATGCACCTGATACGTTCGCAGCTACTTCAGTTGATCGCTGGAAGCAGGTTACGTTAAATGGAAACATTTACGGTTTACCAAATATTAATGCAAAAGTAAAAAATGTTCTTACTGTATTCAGAGGAGACATATTAAAAAAATATAATATCGCAACGCCAGCCAATAGAACCGATTTCGTAAATTCGTTACTTACTATTGCTAAAGGTGAAAAAGACTTATTAGCATGGAATGTAGGCAATGCTGAACAGAACGGAAGAATGAGGGGAATATTGTACGCTCAAGCTAAGAATTTAAAAGATGTTGTTTCTGGTCTTCCAGTACTTAGTGTAGGCTTAGATGATAGTACTTTCAAGATATTTAAAACTTATGAAGATCCAGATTATCTTGAATATTTGAAAACAACAAAGCAATTAGCTGACACTGGTGTATGGTCAAAGAGTGCACTTGCAAATAAAGATGCAGATGAAAATAATTTTAAAGCTGAAAAATCTGCAGTTTATATTGCCGATGCATTTGAAACTTTTGATAATAATAATGCTGCAATGACAGCTATAAATCCAGATTATGCAAATGTATATACCGATATTAATCCAGGTCATAAATTAATACCTGAAGGCGGTAATATGTCATTAATATCCGTTCATGCAACTTCAAAACATCCAGAAAGAGTTATGATGATGTTTAACCAGTTTGAAACAAATAAAGAATATTATGATCTAGTTACTTATGGTGTTGAAGGTACACATTATACAGCTGTAGGAGCTGACAAGTATACTCCTCTGCTACCTAAATTTAATGATTTTGGCGGCTTTACGATGTCTTGGGGTTCTAATAATTCCAAATTAATCCGTCAAAAAACTACAACATCACAAGCTGAAATAGATGCATATACAAAGTCTGTAGCCGAGGATTCAATAGAGACACCTTTAGCAACATTTACATTTGATGATACTGATTACAAGAATGAAATGGCTGCTATCGGTAATGTTATCACTACATATTTATTGCCAATTGAGCTTGGGCTTACAGATCAGGCAAAAGGAATTGAAACAATGAAAGCGAAGTTGGAAACAGCCGGTATTGAAAAGGTTCAGACTGCAGTTCAGGCACAGCTTGATGCATATGTAAAGGACTATAACAGCGCTAAATAGATCTTCTTACTAAAGCAGATAAACGGATAAGGGTTTAGTTAACTCTTATCCGTTTATATTTTGACTTTATATTAAGATGATAATAGTAGCTATTAATATATAGCTTTATACAAGAATAAAAAATTAAGGAGGAGTTTAAATACTATTACTAGACTTAAACGGTAAGTGGCAAATGAAGAAAATTGATGAAAATCAATGGCTTGAAGCGGTTGTTCCCGGATCTGTTTACAATGATCTGCTTCAGGCGGGGAAGATGAAAGATCCTTTTTACAGGGATAATGAATACGAAATTTTAGAACTATCAAAATATGATTATGAATACAAAAGATCTTTTTTTGTTGAAAAGGAAATCCTCGAACATGATGTAATATTATTGCGGTGTGATGGCCTTGATACGTTATGTGAGATATTTATAAATGGCATGAGCATTCTTAATGCAGACAATATGCATAGGACTTACGAAATTGACATAAAAAGCATACTTATCTTCGCTGAAAATGAAATTCATGTCATTTTCAAATCTCCAATAGAATATGGATTAAATAAAAATAAAGAATTATATCTTGAAAGTTGTTCAGATGCGGTACCTGGCATTTCTCATCTCAGAAAAGCCCATTCAATGTCAGGCTGGGACTGGGGAGCAAAGCTTCCAGATATGGGGATATGGAGAGATATTTCTATATCAGGCTATGACTTTGGCAGAATAGATGATGTGTATATTACACAGAACCATTTGGAGAATAAAGTAAGTATTGATATTAGAATAAGAGTTGAAAAATGGTGTACGTCTGAACTTGGTATTTTGGTTTCTCTGGAAACACCTGATGGAATAATAATCGAAGACAAAATTATAACTGATCTTTTAGAACAACATATTGTGCTAGATGTTAGTAATCCTATGCTTTGGTGGCCGAATAACTATGGTGACCAGCCTTTATACAAAATCAAGGTTTCGCTATTAAAGGACAAAAACCAGATAGATAGTAAATTATTGAGGATCGGCTTGAGAACAATAACTATTAATAGACAAAATGATCAATGGGGCGAGTCCTTTGAATTTGAAGTTAATGGCAAAAGTATATTTTCTATGGGTGCTAATTACATCCCAGAAGATAATATTCTAGCTCGATGTAGTTTGTCAAAAACGGAGAAGTTAATTAAAAGCTGTGCTCTAGCTAACTTTAATACTATAAGAGTATGGGGTGGAGGCTATTATAAGGAAGATTATTTTTATGATTTATGTGATGAATATGGATTGATTGTATGGCAAGATCATCTATATGCGTGCGGTATTTATGACTTCAATGATGATTTTAAAGAAAATATCAAACATGAAACCATAGACAATATGAAAAGACTGCGCCATCATGCATCCTTAGGAATATGGAGTGGAAATAATGAATTAGAATATGGATGGGCATATTGGAGTTGGAAAGACAGATTTGGTGAAAAACTTGAAGCCGATTATATCAAACATTTTGAGGAGTTTTTACCTGCTATCGCAAAAGAAATTGATCCAAATACATTCCATTGGGTATCCTCACCTTCATCCTCAGGGTATTTTAATGATCCGAATAATGAAAACATAGGTGATATGCATTATTGGGATGTTTGGCATGGAAGGAAGCCAATTACAGAATTCAGAAAGATTTTCCCAAGGTTTATGTCTGAATTTGGACTGCAATCTTTCCCAAGTTTAAAAACAGTGGAGACTTTTACACTCCCAGAAGACAGAAATGTTTTCTCGTATGTTATGGAATCCCATCAAAAAAATGGAACCGGCAATGAAAAAATTCTGTATTATATTAGTGAAAATTTTAAGTATCCTAAGAATTTTGATTCACTCTTATATGCATCCCAGTTAATTCAAGCCGAAGGACTGCGAAATGGAGTTGAACATTGGAGAAGAAACCGTGGGAGATGTATGGGAGCCATTTATTGGCAATTGAATGACAGCTGGCCTGTAGCCTCCTGGTCAGGTATGGACTACTTTGGCAGATGGAAAGCTGCGCATTATGCTGCTAGAAGATTTTTCGCTCCTTTATTGGTTTCAGCTTGTGAAGAGGGAACAACTGTTTCGTTACACGTTTCAAATGAAACGCAGAAAATATTCACAGGTAAACTTGTATGGAAACTAATGGAGCGTAGCGGAGCTGTACTTCAAACCAAAGAACTAGAGGTCAGCTTGGAGGAGCTGTCAACAAAAGAAATTGTCAACCTGGATTTTAGTGGTGCGTTACATACAAAGCAAAAGCAAAGGGAAACTTATCTAGAATTCAGCTTAATTGAGAATGAAAATGTAATGAGCTACGGAACAGTTCTTTTTGTTAAATCCAAACATTTCGCAATATTAGATCCACAAATTAGTACTATGGTTTTTGAGGAAGAAGATAGCTTTATTATTGAAGTAAGCAGTAAAAGTTTTGCCAGATTTGTTGAACTTGATTTGAAAAATTCAGATGCAATATTTAGTGATAATATCTTTGATCTATCTGCCAATACTGTTAAAAGAGTTGAGATTAAAAAAGGAAATCTATCACAGGAGTTGACTCTGCAGGCTTTAAGGGATCAGTTAAGTGTACGTAGTTTGTTTGATACCTATGAGTAATTATTTCTTTTGTCGGAGCTTTAACCATTCTAATTGGGTGATTTTAAAAACATCTAGCGCATTAAAAAACATCTATTCAGTTTACCATTGGATAGATGTTTTTTGGGTTTATATTAACCCTGTACAAACTGCTTAATTTTTTCGAAGCTTTCTTTACTAATCACATGCTCTATGCGGCAAGCATCTTGAGATGCTGTTTCTTCAGATACACCCAAAGCTTTTATTAGATAATTTGTTATTAACTGATGGCGTTCATATACCTCTTTGGCTTTTGACAGTCCTTTATCAGTGAGTAATATTTGGCCCGAAGCATCCATAGTGATATATTCTGATGTTTTTAGAATACTCATTGCACGGCTAATGCTTGCTTTTGTATACTCAAGCTCACGGGCAATATCTATTGAACGTACAGAACCATTTTTATTTTGAAGAAGTAAAATGGTTTCTAAATAATCTTCTCCTGATTCATGAATCATCGCTGAAACCTCCTGATATTAGCTAATCTATCTGTTAATTATAGTATATATAGGTTTTTTTTGCAATAAATCAAATAATATTACACAAAGAAGCAAGTAGACACAGCTTGGAGCTATGTGGGGTGTAAGCTCAGTAAAATACAACAGGAAAAATAAAATGGGTTTTATTCAAAGTTTTTATTGACAGGTCTAGTTAGCTATAGTAAACTTAAATTGAAGGTTAGCGAAGGCTAACTAAAATTTTGCGATTTAGTTAGCTATTGCTTACTAAAGGAGGAACGTACTATGCCATTAACATTTGCTAAAACAGGGGAAGAAAACTTTATTAAAAAAATTAATGGAAAAGATGATACAAAGAGATTCTTGGAAAGTTTGGGTTTTGTAGTCGGTGGTAGGGTTATGGTGGTATCTGAGCTTGGTGGCAATATGATTCTAAACGTAAAGGAATCTAGAATTGCACTTGATAAATCTATGGCAAGCAGAATTTTGATTTAAGATGGAGGTAATAAATGAAAACACTAAAAACAACTAATATGGGAGAGACCGTTACAGTTTTGAAGCTTGAGGGCGAGGGTGCAATAAAGCGCAGAATTATGGACATGGGTATTACAAAAGGTGCTTCACTATTTGTTCGCAGAGTGGCTCCACTAGGAGATCCCATTGAAATAACTGTCAGAGGCTACGAGCTTTCACTCCGAAAAGCTGATGCAGAAAAAATAATCGTAGAATAGGTGCAGAATAATTGTTAGTAGCTATATACTTACATACTATTCTGCTATATTTATAAATTAGAGTTAGCGTATGCTAACACCATATTAAGGGGGATTACAATGGCAATCAAAATAGCACTAGCAGGAAATCCAAACTGTGGAAAAACAACAATGTTTAATGAGCTTACAGGAAGCTCTCAGTACGTGGGAAACTGGCCAGGTGTAACTGTTGAGAAAAAAGAAGGAAAGTTAAAAGGCCACAAAGATGTGGTAATTATGGATTTACCAGGTATTTATTCACTATCTCCTTACACGCTAGAAGAGGTTATCACTCGAAACTATCTGTTGGAGGATAAGCCCGATGTAATTATAAATATCGTGGACGCATCAAACATTGAACGAAATCTTTATTTGACCACTCAGATTGTTGAGCTTGGGATACCAACAATTGTAGCACTTAACATGATGGATGTGGTTGAAAAAAACGGCGACAAAATTAATACAGCACACCTATCGATGGAACTAGGGTGCTCAGTTATTGAAACATCTGCTGTCAAAGGCGCTGGAATGAAAGAGCTTATAGGTAAAGCAATCGAGCTTGCCAAAAGTGGAAAGGAAACGGTTGCTCAGCATAAGTTTGGGGCTGCTGTAGAAACTGCTATTAATGAGATAGCCCAGAGTGTAAGTGGTGAAATAGAAAACAAGTCCGAGCTTAGATGGTATGCTGTCAAGCTTTTTGAACGTGATGAGAAAGTACTTCAGAAGTTGAATTTAGTTAGTAATTTATCTTCACAAATTGAAAAGATTATAAAAGTATGTGAAACTGAGCTTAATGATGACACTGAAAGTATTATTACAAATGAGTGGTATAACTATATAGGGAAAGTAATTTCAAAGTGCTACAAAAAAAGCAATAGGGGTTTAACAGGCTCAGATAGGATTGACAGCATTGTAACTAATAAATGGCTTGCGCTTCCTATATTCTTTGGTATCCTTTGGATAATATATTATATTTCAATTACCACAGTTGGAGATATGACAATTGGTTGGGTAGAGAGCCTATTTGCATGGTTTCAGAGTGGAGCACAAACACTGCTTACAGATATGGGTGCGTCAGCGTGGTCTCTTGACCTGGTTGTCAATGGAATTATCGGAAGCATAACTGCAATATTTATATTTGTCCCTCAGCTAATGATTTTGTTCTTATTCCTATCTCTCCTAGAGGATAGTGGATACATGGCGCGTGTAGCTTTTATAATGGATAGAATTTTCCGTAAGTTTGGTCTTTCAGGGAAATCCTTTATTCCTATGTTGATTGGAACAGGTTGCTCAATTCCTGGTATTATGGCAAGTAGAACTATAGAAAATGAAAAAGATAGAAAAATGACGATAATGTTGACTCCTTTTATACCCTGTGGCGCTAAGCTTCCAGTATTTGCGATGTTTATAGCTATGATGTTTTCAAAGCAGACTTGGGTTGGTCCATCAATATATATGATAGCAATAGCGATGGTTATATTTTCAGGTGTGATTCTAAAGAAAACGAAAAGATTTGCTGGAGACCCAGCACCTTTTGTTATGGAATTACCTAACTATAAGCTTCCAAGGATTAAGGGTGTAACTATCCATATGTGGGAAAAAGCAAAATCCTTTGTTAAAAAAGCTGGTACCATTATATTCGTTGCTTGTGCAACACTGTGGTTCCTACAATCCTTTAGCTTCTCCTTCGAGTATCTAGGCGCGGGCAGGATAGGGGAAAGCATGATTGCTAACATCGGTGAAGTAATCCGCTATATATTCATTCCGTTAGGGTTTGGCGATAGTTGGACACCAGCAGTTGCAACTATTACAGGCTTGATTGCAAAGGAAGTAGTGGTTGCGACCTTTGCATCACTCGGAGCAGAGATGCCAATCATGTTTACACAGGTAACCGCATTTGCATTTATTATATTTACAATGTTCGCTGCTCCTTGTTTTGCAGCTATTGGTTCAATGAGGAAAGAGTTCGGCAACTGGAAAACAACCTTCTTTGCAGTAGGTTATCAAACCGGTGTGGCATATATAGGTGCATTTCTAGTTAATGTGTTTGGTAACTTGATATTCAAGGGTACGGCTGCTGTAGAACCTAAGGTTTTAGATATATCCTTGATGAAAGCAGCATCGGAAAATGCAGTTGTTAATGGAGATATTGTTTTGTATGTATTTGGAGCATTACTTGTATTAGCTCTTGCAATTGGAGTTTCGGGAAAAGTGAGAAGCTTTAAGAAATACGCCGAGGTTTCCCGCTAGAACTGTATTATAGTAAAAATAGTGGTTGCTGATGTGACTAGTGGAGGTCATTATGATAGATTATATTATTATAGGCGTTGTTGCAGTTTTACTGTATTTCGCCATAAGAAGGATAATAAAGAATAAGAAAAAAGGCAGCTGTTGCGGCTGCTCAGGTTGTGAAAGTAAGGATAAGTGTAGTGGAAAGTAGAAGTAGCAGATAATACCACTGGAAACTGCTTTTTGAAGACTAATTCACCGCCAAGAGAGTGAAAAAGTGAATTATGTAACTATAAGAAGGAATTTGGATAAACGTAGAGAATTAACATAGAAAAGTATTTTAAGTCATATAGATATTAGAACTAATGAAAAGTTGTTTCGCTCTAAATTTAACATTTGAAGAGTCTTGAGTATGCTTTGAACAGGAGTATTTTATGGAGAAAAAAGTTTGTATTCTTTACGGTAAAAATCATTATACAGCACTAAGACTCGGGGAAATACTAAAAAACAACGGCTTTGAGTTTCTCTATTGTAAGAACCTCCTTGCGCTTAAAGAGCATATTGCTTCAGTACAGGATAATCTACTATGTATATTTGTTGAATTAGAAAATAATAATGAGTCAATTGAGCTTATTTCTGAAGCAAAAACTAGTACCAATTCTGATTCGATTTATTTAATAGCTTTAAGTGAAGAACCTAGAAGAATTTTTTTTGTTAGGGCAATAATTGCGGGAGCAACTGATTTTATTGTAAAACCATTTGAAGAATCACTTTTGTTGGGGAGACTGTCAAATGCGAAGAAGAGTCTTTCTAATGACAGTTACAGTTTTAACCTCCAGGTTTCATCTTTGGAAATGCTACGAATTGAATTAATAAAGTCTAAAAAAGGTAATTATCCATTAAGCTTTGGATTAATTACTTTTTTCAAGCCTGTAATAAAATATAATGCCAAACTAGAGCAGCAATACAGAAAGGACTTACCAGAGGTCTTCTCTGAACTTGGAAAAAGCTTATTTGAAACAGATAATAAGCAACTTCTTGGCTCACAAAGCATGCTTGTGTCTCTTACGTTTTGCAACAAGGAGAAAATTTCATTGGTTGAAAATAAAGTATTAAAACTATTTCAGAAACTAAAAATACAACATCCTTCAATTAATGACTATTTAATGGCTCAAGTGTTTATTCCTGGATATGAGGATGTTTTTGAACCCGTTGACATCCTTAATACAATGATGAGTATGATGGACAAAGCGATTGTGGAACAGAAGGAAGGCTTGAAGTTGTTTGATTAGTGATACATTGATTCATAGAAAGAAATAAGGTAACAAGTACGAAAAAAAGCTTCATGAAAATCTAAATAGTGCCAACGTTTTAGAAGACAAAAAATGATAGATATAACTGAAAACACCAGTGATATCTATTGTTTAACTATGGTAAAGCCTAAAATGTTGTTATTTAGGTGACGTAAGCATATTTAATTTCTACAGGCTATGAAGTCTATTTTATTTAAGAGTAGAAAGCAACGGGTGCGTAGTAAGTGTAAGCAGTTATTTTGCCTACAAATTTCACTGAAAGCCGCACTGACTCTGCTCCTACAGGAACTATGAATTTAGAAATAACTGATTTAAATTCATGAGTAACTTCTTTTGTAATTGGATTTTCCAAATTCTTTAATAAATACATATTTTTATCTAAGAAATCCGCTACCAAGGAAATATAGTTGGCGTCTACAGTTCTCATAGTAAATCCCAAGTTAATATTAGCTCTATCTTTTACACTAATCAAAAGATTATAAAAATCTTGAGCCATCCCAGGCATCATCATAGTAATGCTGCACGTTCTATAACCTCCAATTGACAAATTATCATATGTTATAAGCCCAATACCTGAAAAAACATTTGACCTCCTCCTGGACCTGGTGCCCATTGTGAGTTCATAATAAGATTTTCCATATAGCTTTCTCCTTTTATTGTCTATTAATTAGTCTTTATTAGCAATATATGCTACTTTACATAATCATGTGAATTTTGTATTTATGGTAACATAAAACCATTCCGACTTATTAAATTTGACGAAATAAAAAAGCATTTACCGGTTGATGAGAGGGGCAAGGAAAGATATACTGAACACATCTTATGAGCTGCACGCCAAAAGGGTTTTGACACAAGTAGGGTGTTGCAAAAAACTGCTATGAAATACGAAGAAATTCTTAGAGGGAGGATGTTTTCAAAAGAAGATTGGTCAGCAATTGATAGAGATTTCGAATAAATATGCTGACCACACCACATTAATTAAGCAAAACATAACCGCAAGCGAACCTTTAAGATACAGCGCATTTATAAAAGAAGCTATTCCAGCAAATATTGTAACAAAATCATCAAAGTCGAGTTCTTTAATAGATTAAAATATTTGCCGGAATGTCTCTTTCACAAATTTTAGAATTAATAAATGCTATCACAAAAAGTTTAATTACATTAGACTTATAAAGGTCTTGTAAACATTTGTGTCCAGTAGCATACACCGCTGCTAGTTTTAGCAAGGCCACAACCAATATCACTATATGATGGACTTAAAATATTAGCCCTGTGTCCAGGTGAATTCATCCAAACATTCATAACCTCCGCTGGCGTCCTCTGACCATAGGCTATGTTTTCACCAGCTGATGAGAACCTGATTCCATAAAACTCCATCATTTTAAAGGGTGACCCATATGTTGGAGAGATATGGGAAAAGTACTTTTTATTTATCATGTCTTGAGATTTGTACCTTGCTACCCTTGCAATCTCCCAATTTGATTTTAAAATCTGTAGACCTTTTTTTGATCTTTCAACATTTACTAGCCTGACAACTTCGTCCTCAAAGGCCTTGACGCTGCTTGGACTTGGTATTGTCAACTTTTGTCCTGGGTAAATCAAACTAGGATTTTTTACTTGAGGATTTTTAGATAAAATTTCATTTATACCTGTTTCATGCTTTACGGCAATTTTCCAAATGCTATCGCCGGATTTCACCGTATAGGTGGTTTGGGCACTAACCGCTAAAGTACACAGAATAATAATCATTGATACTGAAAATAAATATTTCTTCAAATATATCACCTCAACTCATATTATTTGAGTGAGTAAAAGATATTATGTCAAGAAAATATTATATATTTATGAAATTATAAACTTTTGTTTAATTTAGTCCATTCTTTTATATTTGAGTCAATATAAAAGAATGCAAGAATGATTTCTTTTTGGATGGCGAATACTAGGAAAATATCACAAGGGAGCTGAGTGCGTACTTTGTAGCTGTGAACTACCGATCACTCTTCTTCTTTACAAATGAATAATGATCAAATTGAAGTTGTAAATTCTTTAGATAAAGTAAAACCGTTTGAAGAAGAAGCTAATTTAGAGTGCTCTGATTACCAATCTGTCACCTAAAAGCAAAGAATGACAGGCTTTTAATTTCCAAGGATGGTATGATAGTTATAGTTAAAGGAGGTAAACGTTATTGAAGGGAGACAAGGATATGGATTATAAAATTGTTGAAAAGAGAGCCTTTAAGGTTGTTGGGAAAGAGCTTCAAGTTACAACCAAGGATGGTGAAAACCTTAAAAGAATTCCAAAGTTTTGGGAGGAATGCTTCCAGAATGGTTTTTATGACAAACTTTGCAGTGTGGCAAATGGAGCAGAGATATTTGGTGTTTGTATGAATGATTTTAGCAATGAACAGTTTACTTATATCATTGGAACTAAAAAAACTGATGAATATTCATCGGAAGAAATGACAGAAATTGAAATACCTTCATCAACATGGGCAGTTTTTGAATCGGTGGGGTCGTTGCCTGATGCCATTCAAAAAGTCTGGGGAAGAATATTCTCAGAATGGTTCCCTGCAACAAGTTTCGAGCATGTTGCCGCTCCGGAACTTGAAGTGTATCCACAAGGTAATTCAGATTTAGAAGATTACCGTTGTGAGGTTTGGATACCTGTTGTGAAAAAATAAATTGATAAAATCCGAGTTGACAATGTTTGGAATTATTAATATAATAAAATTAATGCAGAATACTGCAAGCAGTATATTTAAATTCGAAGGGAGTTGTTTTAATGTCTGTTAAAAATGTTGAGGTGGGTTTTGACTAATTAAATATCGGCAAAGGTATACAAAAAATGCTATGTAATGGTTTTTTTGTGCTACCTATGCAGCTCCTTTCGAGCAACCTGAATCGTGTATTAAATAAGTAGCAACACGCATTGGTAGCGTGTTTTTTTATTGCTTTTTTACAAGGTGAAGGAACATACCATAATTTATGGATATTCCTTTCCCAAACCCATAGGTGGTCGTTATCTATGGGTTTTTTGTATTCTTTTTTGGGTTATTGAATGATAAAAAATTAAAATAAAGGATCGTGATAGATATGATAAAAAATTATAAGTATTTTTGATTATATCAAGGTAATTAGTAGTAGTTGGGTGATAAACCAACGAACTAGGGTGCAAGACAATAATTGGAATATCAAAAGGAACGAAGACAAGATGAATAAAATGATAAAGGATGAAATTAAATAATGAGTATAAAAGATTTTGGATGGGATGAATATTTTGAACGCGAATGGAATCAAAGATATACAGATAATATCCCCCTTGGACCAGTCGTCAGTTACACCCAGGGCTTAACGATGCAGCCAGGAAGAATCATAGCAGACTATGGACAAATGATTCGGGTGACTACCGATACAGAGGAGTTGCTTGTAAGCAGACCAGTAAAGAAGCTTGATAAGGATATACAACTGTCGGTTGGAGATTGGGTGGCTTTGGAACATACTGTAGAATCAATATGTGTTCGGGATGTCCTGACGAGGAAAACAAAGTTCTCAAGGGCTGCTGCTGGACCTGAAGTAAAAGAGCAGATTGTTGCGGCTAATATAGATACTGTTTTCCTTATCCAATCCCTCAACAGGGATTTTAATATGAAGAGATTGGAAAGATACCTAATTGCAACTTGGGAAAGTGGTGCTATACCTGTTATAGTATTGACCAAGACGGACTGTTGCGATGATGTGGACAAAAAAATAGATGATGTATATAGAACTGCACCTGGGGTTAAGGTTCATGCTATTAGTTGTGTAACCGGAGAAGGGATTGAAGAAATCCGTAAATACTTTGTGCAGGGTAAAACGGTAGCCTTGCTTGGTTCTTCGGGTGTTGGTAAATCTACATTATTAAATACACTGGCAGGGGAGGAACTTTTAAAAACTCAAACTGTCCGTGAAGATGACAGCAGAGGCAGACATACTACAACACACAGAGAACTCCTCCTACTTAAAACTGGTGGATTGGTTTTGGATACACCTGGAATGCGAGCATTATCTCTCTGGGAGGCTGATGCCGGAATGGAAATAATGTTTGGTGGAGCGCCAAGAAAGCGCCTAAGATATAGCAGGTGGAAATCCTGTGCGGAAAGGGTGAGCCGCCCACCGCTATCCATTCCTTGGAACCGAAAGGGTGACCTTAGGTTTAAGCGTAGGACGGAGAGCTGGTAGGCCGT
>DATCID010000078.1:0-9143 GCA_036507975.1 Ruminiclostridium sp. | reverse complement strand
TGAGCGCTATATTGATTGTGCTTTATTGGTAATATTAATTGTGTTGTATTCTTATACGTATGTTAAATCTCTTATATATCATCCGAAAAGAAGATAGATTATAATATTTTATAGAAGGTACTTATATCTTGTATTTACAAGATTTGATATATCTAAAGGGGGGCTATTGTTGAAGAAAAGCACGTACAGCTTGTTTCAAACGATGTATAAACAAAGGTATCTTATGTTAATGTCCGTACCTTTTATTATATGGATATTTATTTTTAATTTTGCACCTATGAGTGGATGGCTTATGGCATTCCAGGATTATAACCCGAATAAAGGAATTGGCGGAAGTACTTGGGTAGGGTTAAAGCATTTTCAAGTATTTTTTCATAATCTAGAGGCTATAAGGGCTGTAAGGAATACCATAGCTATTAGTTCATTAAACATTATAGCCGGCAATATTATCCCCTTAATTTTGGCGTTATTGTTGAATGAAGTAAATAAAATGTTTTTTAAACGTACCGTTCAAACAATAACTTATCTTCCACATTTTGTATCGTATGTAGTTATTGCCAACCTATTTCTGACCATTTTTGGATTACAGGGGCCTGTTAATGAAGTGCTGATGAATACAGGAATTACCAGTCAACCCATAAAATTTTGGTGGAATAAAGATACGTTCTGGTATATGCTGGCATCCGCGAACATATGGAAAGAAGCCGGTTGGGGTGCTATCATTTATCTGGCTGCAATAGCGGGAATAGATCAAGAATTATATGAATCGGCAAATGTTGATGGTTGTGGACGCTTTAAAAAAGTCTTGTATATAACAATTCCTTCTATTCTGCCAACTATTATTGTTTTGTGGATTCTAAGCTTGGGTGATATATTCAATGCAGGTTTTGATGCTTCATATCTATTGGGCAGTGCTGCTACTCGAGATACATCAGATGTTATCTCGACTTATGTCTACCGTTATGGAATCACAATGGGTATGTATTCGTTCTCAACGGCTGTTAATCTGATGCAGATTATGTTTGGGTTTATTCTCATTTTTATATCCAATAAGATATCGAAGAGATTAACCGATTATTCTTTATGGTAAAAGGAGGTTGAAATGAAAAAGGCGATAGGGGCAAGTATTTTTGATTTGGTCAACAGAATATTGCTGACGATTATGAGTGCGACAATGATTTATCCTTTCATATATGTATTGGCTATTTCTTTGAATAAGGCTGCTGACAGTAACCGCGGAGGTATATATTTTTTCCCCCGTCAATTTACCTTGGACAGCTATCGGATTGTATTTGATAACAATGAGCTTTTACAAGCAGCGATGGTAAGTATAGGCAGAACAGTAATAGGTACATCTTTAACAATTCTGTGCTCGGCAATGTTTGCTTATGTTTTCACAAAGCCGAATTACTTTATTTATAAGCCGATGAAGTTCATATTTTTCATGGCGATGTTTTTAGGCTCAGGCGCATTGATTCCTGTATACATGCTATATCGGTCACTGGATCTTTTAAATAAATTCTCGGTATACATTTTGCCTGTACTTATAAGTACCTGGTTTGTAATTCTATTCAGAACATATTTCTTACAGCTCCCTAATGGCATTGAAGAAGCTGCAGTAATTGATGGCGCTAATGAACTTCGTATATTCTTCTGCATTATTATACCATTGTCAACTCCTATGATTGCTACAATAGGATTATTTGCTGCAGTAGATCAATGGAATGCCTGGAGAGACACTTTGTTTTTCACTTCAAATGACTTACTAAAACCGTTACAATTTGTCATGATGGAGATTATGCAAAAAGCTCAGGCCAGTACCATGATTACAAGAGCCGCGATGAAAATGAGCAGGGTAGGACAGGTAAGGACGGCTGATCCAATGTCGGTGCGAATGGCTATTACAATTATCACTACTGTTCCCATTGTACTGGTATATCCCTTTCTGCAGAAATATTTCATTAAGGGAATGATGATAGGATCAATGAAAGGTTAAAAATAGATAGCATTAAATAATTAAAGGGAGGTAAGATCATGAAGTATAGAATTAAAAATCTATTAGCAGTATTTTTGGTACTAACGGTACTCGTTACGTTAGTATCGAGCTGCGGCAGCAAAGGGACTGATACTACTAATCAATCAAGTACCAATACGCAGGAGCAAAAAACTGGAGGAACTGCTGAAACGGATGTCCAGAATCCAATTACTTTCACCGTTTTTACTGCGTCTGATGATCCATTAAAGGGAGATGCACCCATACTGCAAGAGGTCGCGAAGAAAACAGGAGTTACCTTTGATTTTCAGGATGCAGCAGGTCAAACAAGTGAAAAGCTCAGTATCATGCTGGCTAGCAACGATTATACCGATGTAGTTATGATGCCTCGCGACAATCTGTTTTATCAGTATCTGGAATCGGGAGATTTGGTTGATCTGAAGCCATTGCTTCAAGAGCATGCTCCTAATGTTTATCAAACCTTTAATCTGCCTGAAAATGGAAGCCTGATTGACCGTTTTACAGATAAAAACGGCAAACTATATTATTTAACTAATGATTTGGAAGTTATTCGATCAGGTGAAAAACCGGCAGAAGATCTGGAAGCTCAGGATTATGTGGAACAAGTATTGCCGTGGCATCGTATGCTATTTACTTTATATCCTGAAATACAGGATGTTTATGGTAAAAAAATTAATAGTATGGATAATCTTTATGAAGCGCTAAAATCATACAAGCAGAAATATCCTGATAAGGATCATTATCCTATTTCCATGTCCAGTACAATGGGCGGTGACATGTTATGGGCGGGACTGGCAATGAATGGATACAAGGTGCTCAGTTATGGTATTTATGGTGGAGTTTATGCAACTAAGGACGGTCAGAAATACCAGTATGCATTTAAAGAACCTGAAATCTTGGATTTCTTTAAATACTTGAATCGGTTCTACAGAGAAGGATTGATGGATCAGGAAGGGCCTATTCAAACAGATGAGCAGTTCCAGCAGAAGCTGAACACCGGGAAAGTATTTTCAATGATTGGTTCATTTTTGCCAATCTATGATGCTAATGCAAACTTCGTTACTGCTGATGAAACAAAAAGCAATATTTTAATTCCTCAAAAGTTACTGGCGCCTGACGTTAAAAACCAATGGCAGTTTAATTATGCTTACACAGGAAACAATGCGATGGTGGTTACCAACAAGTGCAAGGATCCTGCACGTTTTACGAGGTTCTTGAATTGGTTGTATAGTGATGAAGGCTTGGTGCTATCTGGATGGGGTATAGAAGGAGAAGAATATGTTATAAAAGATGGTAAGAGGGATGTAACTCCTGAAATCAATGCTAAGATTCAAGCTGATCCGGATTATTATCTGAAACGTGGTTTAGGCATATTCTATAATATAGTGAACTGGCCGGTTTACACCAGTGATGGACAGCGCTCGACTCTCGAGTATGCTCCTTTCTATACATCTGAAGATGGTAAAGATCCCAGAGATGTTGCTGTTACCAATTCACCCTTTAATTGGCATAATGACTGGGGAGGTACTTTCTGGAAAGACTATGATGAAGTAGATATTTATTCAGATGCTCAATCACCAGAAGCACAAGCACTTGCCCAGGCGCAGGCACTTGTTAATGATGCGGTTTGCAAGATGATTTTGGCAGGGTCAACACAGACAGTAGAACAGATTTATAAGGAAACAGTCAGTCAAATGGAGACAGTGGGAATTTCCAAATGGGAAAAATTAATTAATGATGAAATTGCTTCCCGCAGAAGTAAATAATCAGGTAACATATATTGGTGATAGGGCCTGTGAGAGATTTCAGGCTCTTTACCATCCATTGAGGGATGTGTACGGTTCTTAATGGACAAAGTGGAGGGAATACCAATGTCAGAGTTGAAAAGATGCTATCATTTTTACCCATCAGAGAAATGGATGAATGACCCGAACGGACTTGTTCATTATGAGGGCGAATATCACATGTTTTACCAATGCCATCCATATAATATGAATTGGGATCGGCCTATGCATTGGGGGCATGCAATAAGCAGGGATCTGATCAACTGGGAGCAATACCCGATTGCGCTGTATGCTGATGAGCTAGGGGATATATTTTCAGGGAGTGCGGTTGTAGACTGGAAGGACAGAAGTGGCTTTTTTAATGGAAGTTCAGGATTAGTTGCTATTTTTACACATGCAACTGAGAATTGTCAGAGTCAGAGTATTTCATATAGCAGTGACAAGGGAAGGACATGGATAAAATATGCCGGAAACCCTGTAATCAAAAATCCGGGATTAAGTGGCTTCAGAGATCCTAAAGTTTTTTGGTATCAGCCTCATAACAAATGGGTTATGGTAGTTACTTGTGGTGACAGGGTGGGTTTTTATGCTTCGGTAAATCTCAAGGAGTGGGAACTTCTAAGTAATTTTGGACAGAACGAAGGAGCACATGGCGGCGGATGGGAATGCCCGGATTTATTTGAGCTACCTGTAGATGGTAATGAAATAAATAAAAAGTGGGTTTTAAAGGTAGATGTTTTTGAAGGGGCTGTAGCAGGAGGCTCAGGCAGCCAGTACTTTATAGGTGATTTTGACGGACATACGTTCTCAAATAATTATCACTCACAAGAAGTAAATTGGACAGATTTCGGAAAAGATTTCTATGCTGCCCAATCTTTTTCAGATATTCAAAATAGTGATGGAAGAAGAATATGGATTGGATGGATGAATAATTGGAAGTATGCCAACCATATACCGGCTAAAGATTATAGAGGAACAATGACAGTACCGAGAAAAGTAGAACTTAAATCTTTGGACAATGGTAAAATAAAAGTCGTCCAAACTCCGGTGAATGAAATTGAAAAACTAAGATGTGAACTTTATACCGCTAGTGAGCAAATAGTATTACCAGGAATTAATATTTTAGATGGGATAGAGGGACAAAAAGTCGAAATCATAGCAGATATTGATTTGCTATCAGCAACAGAGTTTGGTTTTATTGTGAGAAAAAGCTTTTCCCAGAAGACAGTAATTGGGTATAATGGTAAACGGAAAGAAGTCTTTGTAGATAGACGATTATCCGGGAACAAGTCATTCAGCGATGACTTTGAGGGAGTGCACTCAGCAGCTGTAGACCCAATTGACGGAAAAATTAAGCTTCACATTTTATTGGATGAAACCTCGGTTGAAGTTTTTTGCAATGATGGGATTGCTGTTATAACAGACCTTATATTTCCAGATAACACAAGTGTGGGAACAGAATTTTATTCTACCGGAAGTGCGGTCAAAATTAACTCAATATACATATACAACTTGAATGTTTGAATGTTCGAATTATAAATTTTGAAAGGAAGGTAAAGAAATTGAATAGAATACCAAAGAATTACCTGGAGAAAGTTTATGCCGGATGGTTGGGAAAAATAATAGGAATACGACATGGAGCCCCAATCGAGGGCTGGACTTATGAGAGAGTAGAAAAGGTGTATGGGGAGATAGATGGTTATTTAGTAGATTACAAGGATTTTGCTGCAGATGATGACAGTAACGGACCGATGTTCTTCTTAAGGGCTCTTCAGGATTATACCTATACTTCCGAAATTACTGCAGAGCAGATAGGCCTTACCTGGTTAAATTATGCTCCCTATGAGCACGGGTTTTACTGGTGGGGCGATTATGGGAAATCTACAGAACATACTGCCTATCTGAATCTCCGTAATGGTATTATGGCGCCACAATCAGGATCAGTTGAGCAGAATGGTGCAGCTATTGCCGAGCAGATCGGTGGGCAGATTTTTATTGATACTTGGGGACTGGTAGCACCGGGAAATCCCAAACTGGCAGCAGAATATGCTCGGAAGGCTGCCAGCGTATCCCACGGAGGAAATGGGATATATGGGGGGATGTTTATTGCAGCCTGCATTAGCGCTGCCTTTATAGAACAAAATATAGAGAAGATTATTGAAGCGGGCCTTTCGGTCATTCCTTCAGATTGTGAATATACAAGAATGTCCCGAAAAGTAATAAAGTTCTATCATGAACATCAAGAAGATTGGAGGGAATGCTTCAGATTTGTGAAGGATAACTTTGGATATGACAGATATCCAGGAGCCTGTCATATTATTCCCAATTCAGCTGTCATTGTCCTTTCTTTGCTATACGGTAGTGGGGATTTTTCAAAATCTATTAATATTTGTAATATGTGTGGATGGGATACTGACTGTAATGTAGGTAATTTAGGTACTATCATGGGTGTTCGGAACGGTTTAGAAGGGATAGACAATAAAAAGTGGAGAAAACCCATTAATGATTTTTTGATCTGCTCCAGTGTAATTGGAAGCCTGAATATCATGGATATTCCATGGGCGGCAACTTATATTGCAAATTTTGCTTATAAGATTATTGATGAAGAGCCACCTGCGCAGTGGCAAGACATCTTAGCAGAGAAAGCTGCAAAATTCCACTTTGAGTTTCCCGGATCTACCCATGGTTTCCGAATATCCTCTAATATAGAGGGTACGCTGGAATATCAACTTCATCATTCTACGGAAGAAGCCTATGACGGAACAGGGTCGTTAAAGGTAGTTGCAAAACCTGTTATGGGTGGAGAGGAACTACGAATTTTCCATAAAACTTATTATCATCCGAAAGATTTCCACAACAGCAGATATGACCCTTGTTTTTCACCTATACTATACCCTGGTCAGGAGGTAACAGGATATGTTATGGTCCCTAAAGAAAATGACTTCGAAGTATTAGCTTGCCTTTATGTGAAAGTCGGAAACTCTGAAAAGTATTTTAAAGGTGAAAAGATACAGTTGACTCCAGGAGTATGGAAAAAATTATCTTATAAAATTCCATACATGGATAACGCTTGTGTGGAAGAGGCAGGAGTATTGCTTATCCCGAAGGATGGATTGAATAACACAATGGTGGTGTATCTGGATGATTTTGATTTTATAGGTCAGCCTGATTATGCTATAGATTTCTCTAAAGAGTGTATGGAGATATGGAATGTCTTGCATAAGGAGGTCAGCCAGTTCACCTACCTGAAAGGAATTTGGGAACTGGAGGATGGAGCGTTAAGTGGGAGTTGCTGTGACTTCGGTGAAGCATATACAGGTGGATATGACTGGAAAGATTATATTTTTGAAGCGACCCTCATTCCTCAGATGGGGGAATATCATAATATTAATTTACGGGTGCAAGGGGCTATTCGTTCCTATTCAGTAGGGTTGGCTTCAAAAAATAGGCTGGTAATCTCAAAAAATGAGAATGGATACAGAACTCTTCAAGAAATGAATTTTCCTTGGGAACACGGGAAGGAATATTCTTTCAAGGTTGAAGTAATAGGATCAAAGATAAGTGTAATTCATGACGGCCAAGTTTTAATGGAATATATAGATCATGACGGCCCCTATTTGTACGGACAGATTGGAACCTCGATAAATAAAGGCAGCCATTGCCATTATAAAGACTTTAGGATCACTGGAATTGAACAATAAAGCAGAAAATTTTATGAACATAAAGGATAGCTTGGATGTCATACATTATCTGAATGAACTACTCCCTGTCAAGTAGACAAGTAAAATAATTAAAAATTATGCTACTAAGGTCTGATTCCTAAATTCTAATGGAGTCAGGCTTTTTAGTTTCTCTTGTAGCCTTCTCATGTTATAGAAATCTATGTAATTATCAATCGCATTCTTCAACTCGTCAAAGTTATGAAATCGCTTCAGATAATACATTTCTGATATTATTATTCCCCAAAATCCTTCCATCGGTCCATTATCAATACATCTGCTGACCCGTGACATACTCTGGGTTGCTTCTATAGCGTCAAGCTTGGCTTTAAATGTTCTGTTGGTATACTGGAATCCCCGGTCACTGTGGAAAAGAGGCTTAGCTTCAGGATTAGCTGCTATAGCTTGATCAAAAGTTTCAAAAACAAGTGGATTATTGTTAGACCGACCAAGTATGTGGGAAACAATACTTCTATCATGAAGGTCAAGGATAGAACTTAGATAAGCTTTTGTTCCATCAGTCAACTTAAACTCCGTTACATCGGTTAGCCATTTCTGATTTGGCTTTTCTGCATGAAAATCTCTGTTCAGAATGTTTTCAGCCATTACCTGTGGAGTGCTTGGCTTGTAACTCTTTTTCTTTTTACGGATAACTGACTTCATGTTAACGGACTTCATTAAGCGGTAAATTCGTTTATGGTTATACTTTTTTCTAAGTATTCGGTTTATATTAAGTTTCATCCTACGGCACCCATATATGCCTTGAACTTCTGTATACAATTGAATTATGGTATCAAGAATCACTGTATTTTCCTTATCTAACTCATTAACCGGACGGTTCACCCATTTATAATAAGCAGAACGGGCGATGCCTACAATTTTGCACATTTAAGTTATTGAGAACCTGGTTTCTTCGTTATATTCTTTAATAGCGATATATTTGCCTTCCCATCTCGCCTCCTTTCTACTTCTTTCAATTTTTTTAAGAAACCAACCTCCATTTGCAAACGTTTGTTTTCAGCTTCAAGAAGCTTTAATTGTGCAGCGAGCTTCTCTGTATCACTCAACTGCTCTGCTTTTTTTCGTTTTCCACGGTTATCTGTTAATGATTCCAATCCGCCTTCTTTATATTTCCTTGTCCATGTATAAACCTGCTGATAAGATACATGAAACTTTTCAGAGGTTAATTGGTAATTTCCGTTGTTGGCAATACAGAAAGAGACGATTTCAACTCTTTCTCCATAAGTTGTTTTCCTTCCAATTGTCATGTTTTTATCTCCTGTAGAATTATGAGATTTCATTGTTTCATGACAATTATACTTCTTAATCCATCTAGTTAAAACAGTTGGACTAGTTAATTTGTATTTTGTTGTAATTGTAAGAAGTGAACCATTTCCAGAAATATAATCCTGAACTGCTGCAATTTTTAGATCTATAGAGTAATGTCGATTATTTTTTGCCGGTAAAAAAGCGCTTTCGCCTTCTGATTTATATCGTGCCAACCATCGGTAAAATCTAGTATTACCGTTTAGTCCTAGCTCATGGCAAATCTGTGAAAGACTTCTTGAGCCATTCAGATAATCGCAAATTGCATCAAGTTTTACTTCAGTTGGATACTTTGGGGTC
>DATCID010000077.1:0-5911 GCA_036507975.1 Ruminiclostridium sp. | reverse complement strand
TTCAAATGCCTTCCAAGCCTTTTTAAGTGACATTTTAGTTTTCTTCTTATCTTTGATGAAAGATATAACAAGAAGGGCTATAGTAACACCATACAATATATACATACTCAAATTTATTCCCCCCTACATCAACAGATAACCAAAAGCATTAAACATGTAACCAATTATTAAAATACCTACAGTAACAACACCAACAAATATTGCTAAAAGCTTCGTCTTAACAACTTTCTTTAACATAATTATAGATGGAAGTGAAAGTGCAGTTACAGCCATCATAAAGGATAATGCAGTTCCAATTCCTACCCCCTTTGATACCAATGCTTCCGCGATTGGCAATGTTCCAAAGATATCAGCGTACATAGGCACACCAACGATTGTGGCTAATAGAACCGAATACCATTTACCTTGGCCAAGCACTGCTGTTATTACAGGTTCAGGAATCCAATTGTGGATTGCCGCACCTATTCCAACTCCAATCAGAATGTATAACCAAACTTTCTTTGTTATGTCCAGTACTTGATCCTTTGCAAAATCAATTCTGTCACGTGTAGTCAACTCTTCTTGTTCAACTTCAAGCATCTTATTGCTATAAACAAATGGCTCTACGTACTTTTCAAGTTTCAATTTGCTAATGATAGTTCCACCAGTTACCGCAAGTACAATACCAACAACCACATATGCTATAGCGACTTTCCAGTTAAATATGCTCGCAAGTAAAATAACAGAAGCCAAATCTACAAGAGGTGAAGATATCAAAAACGAAAATGTAACGCCAATTGGCAATCCTGCACTTGTAAATCCTATGAATAAAGGAATAGATGAGCAAGAACAAAATGGTGTAACAGTTCCAAGTAACGCACCAAATATATTTGCTGAAATCCCCTTAAATCCTCCTAGAATTTTCTTGGTTCTCTCCGGTGGAAAGGAACTCTGAATATATGAAATTGTAAAAATTAGGACTGAAAGCAATATAAATATTTTTACTACGTCATAAATAAAGAAATGAATACTTCCGCCAAGTCGCTCCTGGATACTCAGTCCAAATACTTTTTCCACCAAAAGCTTTATTAAGTTGGAAAGCCACTCCATTTTCAATAACTGATCATTTAACCATTCAAAAATAAACAAAAACTCATCCCCTCAATACTTTTATTATTACTTTATTTCTTATATCTTTTATCCAAATAATCATCATAGCTTTTATATTAATTTTCACATCTTCTTAGGCTGAATACTTGCCTGAAAACTACTTTTCACAATTAGTGCAATCACTGTAACTAGCAGAAGTCCTATCCCATAGATTGTAAATAATCTTTCAAAGCTGGATGCAGCAATAATTTTGCCTCCAATTGCAGTACCGATACCTCCACCTCCCATAAAACAGAAGGCAACCAGTGACATGGCTATGCCTCTGGCTTTAGCTGCAAATTCTGTAGCGATTGTCAGGAAGGTTGAATGTGCCATCATAAAACCAAATCCCATTAATCCAACTGCAATTACTACTACTGGTAGGAAACTTCCCATTGTAACCAGTAATAGCTCTGCTATAAAAGCAAAACTTAGCCCAATTACTGCAGTTTTCTTGCGACCTATCTTTAAAGCAATATTTCCAGATTTTTTGCCTGCAATAAGTGCCATTATACCAAAAGCAGTCATTACCATTCCTATAGCGAAATTATTTATATCAAATCCATTTTTGATAAATCCCCCAAGAAATGAAAAAGACCCTATTAGAAAAACACCTTCAAACAGAACTAACACATAAATAATAGCACTTGAAGGATTCTTCAGTATATTTATGTACGGCATTAAAGCCTTACTTTCCTTATTTTTTGTCGAAGGTATTTTTCTGCCTATTGTAAACATCAATATAGAAGATATAACTGCAAGCCCTGCATAAACACCGAATACACCCCTCCAATTTAAGAAATAGGCGATAAAACCACCAATTGCCATACTAAGACCTTGCCCCAAGAAAGATATTCCCATGAATGTACCAATAGCTGACTGCCTTTCCTCCATGGGGAAAATATCCCCAATAAGTGCAAGGGAAATCGGCATGATAGCGGCTGCAAACATTCCAGTCAAAGCTCTGTATGCTGCCAAATCGGGAATTGCAAAAGCAAATGCACAAAGCGCAGTCGCTATCGTAAACATAGAAATTGAAAATGTGATAACCTGCCTCTTACCGAAGCGTTCTGCAAGATACCCATACAACAACTGAAACAAACCAAAAGGCAGCATGTATGCAGTAATTATAATTGAAGCTGAGGCAACATTCACGTTCAAGTTTTGTGCAATAGAAGGCAGAATTGGTGATACCACCCAATTGTCTGCCATAGCTACGAAGCCGGCAAAACCAAGTATAAGTATAAGTATAATTTTCTTCTTGTCCATAACACTTTGTCTCCTTTATTAATAACATTTTGAATCACTTCCACAACACATCTAAAAAACCTTTCTCATTTTGAAAACAAGGTTTTTGTTTCTTCTATCTGCCTAAGTATAATTGCTTCTGCAATTTCAATCATTTCATAGACCTCATTGTTTTTAATTGAATATATAACCTTCGCTCCATCTTTTTTGCTTTCAACAATACCTTGATTCTTTAAAATTGTAAGGTGTTGAGAAGTATTTGATTGCTCAGAATCAATATTAGGAAGAATATCACAAACGCACATTTCACCATTTCTTAAAAGCTTCACTATTTGAATTCTTGTAGGATGGGACAATGCCTTAAATACATTTGAAATAAGTTGGCTACCCATATTTGACATTTTATCACCTCGTATTATAATTATATTAGAATTTTCTAATATGTTAATATAATTATATGATATGCTTCTACGATTGTCAATATTCCAAAAGGTGAAAATATTCACAGCATTCTCTTTCGGGGATTGTAACATGAAGCTGGATAAAACTCTGCCTTTACACCTTGCAACTTCAATTGCACTTTCAACCTTTTGACATACCTTTTTTAATAGTTTTTCATCACGCGTTATAGGAGCAATAAGTACACTCATTGCTCCTATCTTTTCACCATGTTGGTCAACTTATATTATCATTTTTTCTGCATCTTCTGCTGCGCTATCTGCTTCACCACGCTTTTGTCGAATGGTATTGGATAAACTCTCTAAAAATGCAGAATCATCGACAGGCGTGAATGTAATACTTGCTATGCTTGATGGAATGTTGGTTAGCCTTGACAACCATCCATAATCAACTGTCTGAGGATACTTAACAATACCGTAAACTCTGCCCGAGCTCTCACCAACTGTTATTGTATTTTGCTTAAATTCCACTCCAATTGGCGTTATGCTATTTAGCAATGCCCCATTTATAGGTACTTCATCTATTTGCTTTTTAGACATATAACTATCCTTCCTTCCCTGCGGAAATCATGCTCTCTATTATTGGCATGGCTGCACGAACATCTGTATTCTCAATATGAACATATGCTGGATTTGTGACTAGATTTGAAAGACGAATTATTTCATCTTCATTTAAAATGTCGCCATTTATATTTGACGAAGTAAAATATCCAAGCAGGCTGAAGCATCTCTTTTGGAGCACATTTTCAGCACCATCTGAATACATGTCCCATATTTTTATGTACAACTGTCTCTCCACAACTTCTCCAGATAGTGCATAATTACTCATGGTCTGCATCTCATTTTTAAGTATTTCTTTTTGTATAGGATCATTTGATTCAGTAAGTATCTCATTATAAATATATGTAAACAAAAAGACAATTCCTCAACTATCAGACTTGTCTCTTTTGCTGTTTATATAAATACCTACCTGTGTGTTTTTATCTGTGAAAACCTAGACTTACTACTAGTAGCACGTCAGCCATGCCGCTAATAGAATATCCACTAAAGATGTAATATATTTATGTCCATAAAGCAAATGATTACTTAATCAAAATACCTTTAGTGAAATAAAATACAACCTAGCTTTAGCATCTATTGCCATAAAGTCATATTGAGCTATGGAAGGTCTATTTTGAGTATTAGTTTCAGAGTAGACCTTCTATTTAATGTTACTCCCCTGCTACTACTGGATAACCTGCCTTTGCCCAACCGTTATTCATACCACCGTTTAAAGACTTAGCTTTAAATCCTGCTACATTTAGAAGAGAAGTAGTCTGACCTCCGGTTTGTCCTGTATAACAATATACAATAATTTGTTTATCTATTGGAATCTTTTCAAGACTCTTGCCCACCTGCTTAAAAGGTATATTATGTGCTCCTGCAATATGACCTTTTGTAAAATCTACGTTTTCTCGTATATCAATTATATAGATACTGGTATCCTTTGAATCCACTAATTTCTTTAATTCAGGTTCAGGTATTTTATAAACATTATCAGGCATTTTTTCATAGTAAGCTACTACTGCTTGTTTAATTTCCTCAGTTCCATTTGCCGATACACTTGCACTAGGCCATCCTCCTACGATTGCTGCTATTACCATAAACACTAGAACTGTTATACTAACATATACCAAAGCTTTTTCACGGTTATTCTTTAACATAACTCATCTTCCTCCCTTAACTAATACTTGATTTTTTATGTTCCCAATAATCAATCAGAAAAACAATCATAGCAATTGCTATACTGTAGATAACAGCCACTGAAAATGGATTAAGATGTATTAAATCATCTAGGCTCAACTTACCTATATCAAAGGCTGCTATTGAAAAACCTGTATACTGCTGGACGAAAGTATATATAAATACTCCCACCATACCACCTAAAACGGTATATCTTGCATCTTTTTTACCTTCACCCATAGCACCAATACTTGTACCAGGACAGTAACCAGCCAATGCAAAGCCAACTCCAAATATTAATCCACCAAGAATATTACCTAAAGGATTGGCTGTAATTACATCTAGACTTACAAGTCCTATTAGACGTAGACTGAAGATACCCACTGAGGTAATAGCTACACTTAGAAACATAAATTTTGGTATAGCTAAATCCTTAAGTATGAGAGCATTGATAATATTTTTATAATCCAGTGCTCCTACTCTGTAAAGTATATATCCAAAGCCAATTCCAAATATAACAGCTAAAAATAGACTCATCTCCCATTCCTCCTATACAATAACATTGCCGCAGGTACGCCAGAAGCAAAAACTGCTGCTCCAAATAACAAACCACTTACAGCCATCTGACTCATTCCACTTATTATATGAGAACTAGTACATCCACCAGCCAGTCTTGCACCAATAAGCATGATAAGTCCTCCTATAAATGCATGAGACGCTCTCAGCCTTGGTCTATCACCAAACCTTTCAATCCATGGATCTGGAATTATTTCTTTAATACTTTTTCCATGCAAAACTTTACCTAAAAAGCCTCCCAGAAAGATTCCAAGCACAAGCATCCACTGCCAGCTTACTTGAAGAGTTCCTGTAGTTCCGCAAGTGCCAGCTGTCCAAGAACTGATCGGTATAAATGTATCTGAAAAGAATTTAGTAATATACCCTGTAGTTTGAGCATAGGCAGTAGTTGTTCCAAGATGATTTCCACTAAGAAATATTAGAATGTTCCAAACCCCTAACGCTATTCCACCCGTTACCCACGACCATTTTACTTTCATTATAAGTCACCCCTTTATTTTATAATACCATATACCCGTAGAGGGTATTATTGATTACAAGTCTGATTATAAAGCTCTTCAAATACAATGTCAATGTCAGGAGGTTTATTTATACCCTTCCATCACTGATATCCTTATTTTATCTTGAGATATGTAGCCTTAAGTCAGCAACCACCACTTCAAGTGGTGGTTTGATTTTAGCCCTATAAGGGCTCTATTGCTTGCACACCTAAAAGGTGGGCATCGTAAGCATTTTTACCAACTGCCTCTTAAAGAGGCTATCTCCGTGTTTCTTCTTTT
>DATCID010000076.1:0-31205 GCA_036507975.1 Ruminiclostridium sp. | reverse complement strand
ATAAGTTGGATGTCATAGAATGCTTTGAACATCCCGGACAGGAATTACGTGTTGGAGAGCTTCTTGAAAAGCAGAAGGCTTTATATAATGCTCTGGGAGTCGAACTGCCCTCCTCGTTATGAGTGGGCGGGAATCCAGGATGTATTGAGACCCATTTAAATCAATTGTTTCAAAGCTGTTCTCCAGAAGGAGACACCGCTAATTTTTCTTCAAAAGATTCGATACTCCGTACGTTTGAATATTTGGAGCAGCATGCTTTTTTCTATTCTTCCATACTAACAAATAAAGGAATCCCTGCTTTTAGAAACCGTCTACTAGATATGACTTTGAATAGTCTTCGGGAACAAATTGACATGAGTGGCATCAATCAAAACATGAACAAGGAGTTACTCGTGCAATTTCTGGCTTCAGCTGCTGTTGGCGTAATAGAATGGTGGATTACTCACTCTATGCTTTATCCAGCTAAAGATATGGTGGACCAATTCTGGTCACTGCTGGAACGTGTTCAAATGGTTCTCCAACCGTAAGATTACGTGGAGTCAAAAAATCTTTAATTTTTTTAAATGTGAAATACAGACATAACTGCTCCACACCAAAACTCCTAAGATTCGCTTTATTGCTCAATCTTTTCTGCTAAAAATTTCATATAGGTGAGAATAACGGTCCTGTTTATGACTGAAATTTTATCCCTAAAAACAACAAAAGCCTGTGATAATGTGTCTAATAAACATTTACTAATAAAAGCAATTAAGCTATATATTCAAAGTAATCACAAATGTAGTACCTCCACCAGGAGTTTCGCTGACAGTCAGCAAGCCTTTATGAAGCTTGATAATTTCGTATGCAATACAAAGTCCTAATCCAAAATGTTCTTTGCTCTTGTGTGCAGAGTCAACTCTATAGAATCTATCAAAAATATGCTCTTTATCAGTATCGGATATTCCTATACCTGTATCAATTACATGTATTTCAAGATTATGTGGTTTCTGTCTAAAAGTTAGAGTGACACTCCCACCCATCTCGGTATAACTTAAGGCGTTATCAATTAAAATAGTGAGCACTTGTTCTAATCGTTGTTTGTCGCATTTGCAGTTAGTCAATACGTCGTCTGGTAAATCAATGTTTAGGTTAATACCTTTCATTGTTGCTAATGGTTGAAAAGCCTCATAAGTATTTAATAAAAGCAAATCTAAGTCTATATTTTCTAGATTGATCGTCCACGAGTGATTATCGACACTGGCAAGCGATAACATATCGTTTATTAAACGAGACATTCGCTTTATTTCTGATGCTATTATTTCCTCAAATCTTTCAGCTTTAATGGAATCTGCTTTTTTCATTGCGGAAATACTTGATGTTATTACGGTGAGGGGGGAACGTAATTCGTGTGAAGCAGAGGCAATAAACTCTACCTGCTTTTTTCTATTTTTCTCTATTGGTCTTAGCACCCTCTGTGTAAAAAAATATGAAAACAAACCGAGAATGATAATTGCTGCAATGATAATTCCTCCAAATAATAACCGTTGAGAAAGAATTACATTTCGATACTGCTCCAATGAATATATAGCGAGAACACCTAATCCTCCGCCTTTTTTAGGGATATATGCGGCGGAAGCATAATATTCTTCATTTTCATGATCCCGAAATTTAAAATCTATTTGCTTTGTAACAATCTTGGAAGTGAGACTATCTGAAATATCAATCTTATAATCATGCGCAGCAATAGTCTTTGCCTCTTTAATAAGTTTGATGATAGTGTTGTTTGAAGTTTGATTTACATTCTTTATTGGTATTCCATTGTCTTCTATATATACGGTTATTTTACCGTTATTTTCTGTTTGGGCTAACCATTCTGTAGTAATATTGATATCTGATTCTAAATGAGAATAAATAGCGTTAATACTCGTAAGAAACGTCCCATATTCATTTGTAGTTAATCCATCTTCAGAAATATAAAGACAAAAACAGGTCATTACGATCATAATAATTCCTGTAATAAGAGTACATATAACCGTTAGTTGTATATGTAGCTTTCTAAACATCTTTTTCCTCCAAGCGGTAACCGACTCCACGCACTGTTTTTAGAGATAAATTACTTCCAACTGAGTTTAAGCGTTTTCTTAAAAAATGAATATAATTATCTAAATTGCCTTCTTCAACCTCAAAATAAGGACCCCATACACGAGAAAGTATCATTTTTCTAGGCAGTGTTTTAGTGGGATACTTAAGAAACAATTCTAACAAATCTCCTTCTTTTTTAGATAAGGAACATAAGAATTCATTTTTAGCTAATGATTTTTCATTGCCATCGTATGTAATGTCTCCATATTTTAGGGTATGTATGCTTTCAAAATGCTTTGGCCTTCGTGTAATGCTTCTAATTCTAGCCATTAATTCTTGAAAAGCAAAAGGCTTTACGATATAATCGTCAGCTCCTGCATCAAGGCCTTTTATCTTATCAGATACTTCACCTAATGCAGTAACTAGGATAACCGGAATAGATATTTTGGCCTCTCTCATTCTATTTAATATTTGTAGTCCTGTTAAAGATGGAAGCATCCAATCAAGTAAGATTAAATCATGAGCTTGTTGATTGATATAACTGAGGCCATCTTCACCATCGTTGCAAATATCAACTTCAAAGCCTTCATTAGTTAGTTCAAAACCTAAGCTTTCACAAAGCTCTAAGTCGTCTTCTATTAATAATACTCTCATTAATTTCTCCATTTCATGTAAAAAAATTTTTATTGAGTAATTTAATTTTAGCATATTTATCTCTAAAATATCTTTAAATTTAGAGATAAATTAGAGATTGTTTAGAGAAAGATTAGAGGTTAATACGGTATTATTATATCAAAATAGAAAATGGAGGTAACAGAATGAACAAAATATTTATTAGAACTATTGTCCTTTCATTGCTATGTGCTATTATACTTTCACTTACAGCATGTGGGAAAGTCAAAACAGCAGAGGTTCCAAAAGGTCGTTATGTCGAAGAAGACTTAAGCTCTAATCTTGACTTAGGAAAAGATGGTTATATTTACGATTTAGTAAGACTAGAGGATAATACTCTTGAAATTATTGCGGATAAAAAGGATGTTCCATTGGAAGTTTATATCTCGAAAGATAGTGGGAAAACATGGAGCAAGAAGAATATTAGTAATTCAATTATACCTACAGATAATAAGATAAGCTCTGCGACTGCTGATGAAAAAGGAAATATAATAATTGCTTATGGTCTTCCTAAGGTATATAAAGGCAACATTGAGTACCATACATTTGATAGTAAGATTTCTTATGCTAAAGTCGATGCGGTTGGCAAAAGTACTCCTTTGAGTATTACTTTGCCTAAAATAACGGATATTACTGTCTACAATAGCCTGCATTCCATAAAGGTTGCTGCTAATGGTGACTTATTTGGAGTGGATGGCAGTGGAAGTGTATATCAAATAGATTTAGCTAACGGTAAAATAAAAAATAAGTATACTTCCAATAGTGGAATATCATTATATACCATCGTAGGCACTACATTAATAGCAGCGACAAGCTCTAAAATGGCGCAATACGATATTACAACAGGAAAAGCGCTAGCTGACTTAACGATACTAAAAGATTATATTCCAATTACTGAATCCGGCGATTTCATTATGACTAATGGAATTGCAAAAAATGAACTCTGCTTTAGTAATAAGAAAGGCTTATATAGATATATATTGGGTGGCAATCTAGTTGAACGAATGGTGGATGGTTCTTTGAGCTCTTTTAGTTCACTAGATATGTTTAATGTAGATGTTGTAGAGATAACTGATGGACAATATTTAGCACTATACAGAGATAAAGAAAACAAATTTTCTTTTATGAATTATGAATATTCAAAAACTATTGCCTCAGTTCCGTCTAATGAGTTGACCGTTTATTCATTAAAAGACAATGCAACAATTAAACAAGAAATTCTCCTGTTCCAAAAATCAAATCCAGATATTCGTGTTATTTTTGAAACTGGACTAACAGAAAAAGATGCAGTAACAGCAGAAGATGCTCGTAAAACATTGAATACAGAAATATTGGCAGGGAAAGGCCCTGACTTAATAGTATTGGATGAAATGCCACTTAATTCGTATATTGATAAGGGCATATTAGCTGATATAAGCGATATAATGGGAGCTTACATACCAAAAGGTGAGCTGTTTGAGAATATCGCAAATGCTTATAAGAAAAACGATAAGTTTTATGCCACGCCGCTACGATTTGATGTTCCAGTTATGTTTGGCGGACAGGAAACGCTTAATAAAATAACAGACTTAAAGTCGTTCGGAGATTATATCGTTGATTTTCGTAAAAGCAAACCCAATGCGACTATATTTGGGTTCAACGATGGCGCACAACTGGTCAGAGAACTGTTTGCTGTAAATGCAGATTCATGGATAAATGAAGATGGAACAGTAGATAAAAACAAACTTACTGACTTTATAAGTTTGACAAAGTACATATATAAAGATGCCATCAAGGTGGCAAATCCTAAAGTATTATTTTCTATGCAGACAAGATTAGCGTCTGGACAGTCAAGTAAAAATAGTAAGGTAAAGGCTTTTGATTCATTTTGGCCTCTTAGTGTTAACAACGGCACTGACCAATTGAGTATTGGTAGTATATCATGGAAGAGTGATTTGATGCATATAACTTCAGCGATAAGTAATAAAAGTTCGCTAAACTATAAAATGTTTAATGAAGAAAAAAAGTATTTTGAGCCATTGACTGTAGTCGGAATCAACTCTAAAACTGCAAATGTAGAGAATGCAAAGAAATTTCTAACCTATTTGTTGAGTGAAGAAGGTCAAAAGGTAGATCTTTTAGGTGGCTTTCCAATAAATAAAAATGTATTTAGCGAAGTAATGAAAGCAAAAGATTTAACTGAAGAAATTGGGTCTGTCAATAATGGTATAAAAATGGTAATGCCTAGTGAAAAACAGTTCACAGATTTTACTGCAATGATGGAACAGCTAAAAACACCTATATTTCAAAATAGCATTATTCTAGATGCAGTCCTAGAAGCATCAGATAAATGTTTGAATGATGAGATATCTGTTGATGAAGCTGTAAATTCGATAATAGCAAAAATCAATTTATATCTTTCTGAATAAGAGCATGGGGGGTATTTATGAACAAAAACAGAAATTGGAAGCAACATACAGATGTTCTTTTTATTCTGCCAAGTCTATTAGGAGTCAGTATCTTTGTACTTATCCCCTTCCTTGACGTAATTAAGCGTTCCTTTCAAAATGTAACTGGAGAAAATTTTGTTGCAATTAAGAATTATTCAACCATATTTCATAATAGAGCCTTTTTACTTGCTAGTGGTAATACGTTGAAATTTATTGCGATATGCATACCTTTACTAATACTATTTTCCCTAATACTAGCGGTTGTATTAAAAGAGAAAATTCCAGGAGCGAAGCTGCTAAAGCGTGTTTTTCTTATACCCATGGCTATCCCAGTAGCATCTATTGTTCTATTGTGGAGATTAGTATTTCATGAACATGGAATTCTGAACGGAGTACTTGCAGGGTTTTCTGTGCAGGGGCAGGATTGGATGAACACTAACGCGGCTTTTACAATATTAGTGGGGAGTTACATATGGAAGAACATTGGGTACAATATTATACTTTGGTTGGCTGGACTTGGGGCAATCCCTGAAGCGATTTATGAGGCGGCTAGAGTAGATGGAGCTGGTTGGTGGAAGAGTTTTGTTTACATAACGCTGCCTATACTAAAACCTACTTTGTATAGGATTACTACATTGGCATTCTTAAACTCATTTAAGGTATTTAGAGAAGCCTATTTAGTTGCTGGAAGTTATCCTCACGATAGTATTTACTTACTACAACATTTGTTTAATAATTGGTTTAGGGAGCTATCCCTTGATAAGATGTCTGCAGCTGCAGTGGTAGTTGCTATTGTTATTTTCATATTCATTATAATAATGAAAAAAGCATTAGATAAGCAGGAAGAATAAGGAGCTGATGAAAAGTGAAAAAAATAATTATTTTAGTATTGCTTATTATATTGGCAATACTCATATGTTCTCCTATTCTTTTTATGCTAGGTGGCTCCATAATGGGAAACAGTGAGCTGAGCAGTTACTTATCACCAGTGCTGGATAATAAATCAGGCTTTGTACACTGGAGTTTAATCCCTAATTACCCCACCTTGCGGTCATTTGTAGCACTACTACTTGATAGTCCAGAATTTTTTGTCATGTTTTGGAATTCAATAAAAATGACGTTAATTATACTGATAGGTCAGCTTATTATCAGTGTGCCAGCCGCATGGGGATTTGCGAGGCTAAAAATTCCTTATAAAAATACATTGTTTAATTTATATGTTATTCTTATGCTTATGCCTTTTCAAGTCACAATGCTATCAAATTATTTGACTTTGGATAAGCTTAATTTAATGAATACTCAATATAGCATTATCTTACCGGCGATATTTTCAACTTTTCCGGTGTTCATAATACATCGTTTCTTTTGCAGCATTCCAGTATCAATAATCGAAGCCTCAAAGCTTGATGGGGCAAATAAGTTTCAAGTGTTCTTAATGATTGGAATTCCACTTGGTTCTGCTGGAATAGTATCTGCCATGATTTTGGGTTTTTTAGAATCTTGGAATTTAATTGAGCAACCTTTAGCCTTCTTAGAAGATAAGACTTTGTGGCCGTTATCGCTTTATTTGCCCAATATAGGGTTGGAACTGGCTGGAATTGCGTTTGCAGCATCGATTGTAGCAATTGTACCGTCATTACTAATTTTCTTTGGAGGACAGGAACACTTAGAGGCCGGAATAGCAGCATCAGCACTTAAAGAATAAACTAGGAGGTTAATATGAATTTATCTAAAATTGTAAATTTTGAAATAAATAAGAAAGGCTTAAAGACAGTACAAGGAAAAGCAATTAAATTATTAGCTGGTTTCCTTGCTTTGATGCTTTTGTTTACTATTCTTTCACGGAGTGCGTATTCGTTTACTACACCCAAAGTAACTACAACGACCATTAGTTCTATGTCAATTGAACATGATATGAATATTAGCGGACAAATATATGCCAACAGAGATGTATTAATAACTACTCAACCCAATATATTGATTTTATCAGTAGATGTGGCTGAAGGAGCGCCTGTTAAAACTGGGGATGTATTATTTCGTTTGGATTTAAACGATTTAGATAAACAGTTACAATTAGCAAAAGATCAACTAAAAAAGATGGAACTACAGCAAACAGATGAAACGTCAGGCAAGGAGATAATTGCAAATGATAAGAAAAAAACAGTAGACCGTGCCATAGAGGACTATTATAGGGTGCTTTCTACTGAGAATAATAATGTCCAAAAGGCCCTAGATGAGCTTAATGATTTGGGAAGTAGTATTGATGCTCAAAAAGCTAAAATTCTTGAGGAAAATACGCTTGATATCCAAAAAAGGCAAAAGGCAATAGACAGAGCTACAGAAGATTATAACAATGTACTTGCATCTTCAAATCAAATCATTCAGAGTGCTCTGGATGAGATGAATGGGTATAAAAATATTACACAGCAGCAACGAGCCAAAATTTTATCAAACCAGGGTGTTAATGTTATTAATAAGCAGACACAAGTAAATCGAGCAATAGAAGATTATAATAATACTCTCGCAGTGGCAAATATAAGTGTTCAGAGGGCTTATGACACAATGACGGGTGCTAAAAGCAAATTGGATAAATACTTAAAAACTGGCTCGGACGAAGAAATAATAGCCGAATTAGAAACCGACTACAATATAAAAAAGCAAACCTATGCTGATGCCTTAGTTAACAAAGAGAACAGTTTATTAAGTGCACAGCGAGCAAAAGATGATGCCAATTCTATTATAATAACGGATATTAGTGAGCAGTTAGCGGCACTCGATACAGCCAATAATGCCAAGAAGCAGGCATATGATGATGCTTTGAAAAACAAAGCGAGCAATCTAGTAAGTGCTCAACGAGCTATTGACGATGCAAATGCAATAGCAATTCCAAATTATAGCGAACAAATAACAGCAATAGATATAAACTATAAGGCTAAAAAAGATACATATAATCAAGCAGTAATAGACAAAGAGTACAATATATTATCTGCCCAAAGAATAATCGATGATGCCAATGGCCCATTAGCGTCCGATCATGGCGCAGAATTAGCATTAATAGATATGAAAGCCGTAAAGGACAACATTGAGCAAATGGAATTGCTTAATGTTAATAATGGAGAGATTAAAACGCCTAAAAATGGTACTGTTAAAAAACTAAATGTTACCGAAGGTACTCAAACTAGTGTTGGAGTTGCTGTATTATTAACTGATGCCTCTTTAGGTTATTGTTTTAAAGCAAAAGTTGACAGAGATATGGCTATGGACTTAAGTAAAGATGATGCTGTTAAGTTAAAGCTTAATGGTGAGGACAGTGCATTGGAAAACCTGAAAATTGATTCCGTGTATGTAACGATAGAAGACAGTAATTTCTTTCAGATTATCGTAAATATCCCTCCTAATTTAGAAAATCTGGGATCAACTGCGAATATTGAGATAAAGAAACAATCGGAGATGTATAGTAGCTGTGTCCCCCTAGATGCGGTGCATGCAGATGGTATAAAAACTTATGTATTGGCTATAGCTGACAAAAAAACAGTGTTAGGAAGTGAGACAACTGCAGAGCGCATTGATATTGTAGTAGAGGATAAGAATGATACTACAGCGGCTATTAATAGTGATTTTGCATCAGAACAGAAATTAATCATAAGTACAACCAAACCAATCCAACCAGGTGATCGTGTTCGTGTGGAGGAGGAGTGATAGCTATGGTAAAGTATATTCGTCGCCTAGTATTGGTTTTTCTTATGCTTGTATTCTTTGCGTTATCTTTGAGTTCTTCATATCAGTTATTAAAATTAAAGAATGTTTCTACTATTTATTTATATGGGGCTAATTTAACAGTTTCTGATATAACAGATATGCAAACTAAAGAGGGGAAGAATGATTTGCCGGTTTCTTTTAGCGGATGGGTTCAAAAAGATGAGCAGGATTTATACTATCCAACCTTTAACAGGTATGCGCAAGCGGATGTGGTTTATGTCTGTGGCGATTCTAATCTTGTACTTGATAGCATTGCTTCACTTAGAACTGATGACAAAGACGGCTGCTTAATATCGGAAGATGTTGCGTACTCGCTATTTGGAAATGTAAACGTTAAGAACAATAAATTGCTTTTGGGAAATAGAGAACTAACTGTAAGGGGAATGCTAAAAGGAGAAACAACCTTAGTTGTTCAAGCAATAGAGACCATCCAGGGAAGTGCTGGAAATCAGAATTCGATTGGTACAGCTAATACACCCAGTACACAAAGCGATAACGATAACAATCAAGAGTTAGTTTTCAGAGCAATAGCAGTTGATACAAGTGGCATGGACAATGAGGAAAAAGATAATATCATTAGTAGCTTTGAGGAGCGTCACGGAATAGCTTATAAAAATTATAGTAATGTAATATATACGAGCTGGGCAAATTTCTTTAGTTCTATTTTGCCAATAGTTTCTACATTGATAATTTTCTTTTCAATCCTGAAAAAAGGTGTGAAAACTAGTAATAAGCCATTCATTTGCCTCACATACCTCTCAACAGGTGTAATCTCATTAATTATAGCAATGTATATATATAAGGTTCACATAGGCCTTCCACCTAATTTAATTCCTAATCTCTGGTCAGATTTTGATTTTTGGAGTAAGCATTATGAGGATTATGTCAAGGATGTTACTTATTTATTTTATATTCTAAAGCAAAAGCCGGAAATCAGTTATATTGTTCCTTTAGTTAAAACAATAGGCTATAGCTTAATAACAATATCCCTATTCTTTATATTGAATTTTAAACTTAAGATAGACTCGGCGGTGAAATTATTTAGTTTCTTATGCATGTGCTTAGTTATCGAATACCTTATTATTATCGTTATAAATACTAACGGTTTACAGCTTGGCAATATTCTAATGTTTTGGTTTATGTATCCGTTCTATTTAGTCGGGAATTACTTTATTGGTATAAAAAGCTTTAGTAGAGCTCCAGTAAATTCTTGTAAGTCAGATGAAATAAAGTAAGGATATTAATTGCATTTTATTTTTAAATAGTTTGAAATCATATCGGAATGATCAGCTTAATAAATAAAAAAATTAATTTACAAATTGCCTATTCACGAACATGATGATATCAGATTTCCGCAAGGATAATTCAGCAGGATTTTAAATTAAAACTCTACAAAAAAAACGCCTTACGGCGTTTCTTTATTTTGGTGGAGGCGAGGGGACGTTTATTCAATTGTTTCCAATTGCACTGACTATATCTTGAGCTCATTTATTCAACGAGTTCCCTGGCGTATTATGAAAGCGAAGTATTGTTTATAGCTTCCATCCTAGTATTGCATAGTTCAGTTTTACTGAACCTTAGCATTCTATAAGTCGATACGAGGCTGTTGAGTTTCCTCACATACCTCTCGGTATTGCCGCCGCCATCGCGCGATGCGGTTTCACCGATAAAGCCAAGTTTTCACTTGCAGGTCACCCTACAAGGCGATTCTATTTTACTGAGTCGAACCCCTGTCCGAAACAATTTCCTCAAGAACTTCTACGGGTGTAGTCTATGCTTTATGCGAAGCCACGTTTCCCTTGCGGGACGATGACCTAACGTTTCCCTACAGCGAACCCCCATAGGCTGGGTTCCGCTCTCGGTAGCCTTAAAATTCCGATTCGGCTCAAGGCTACGGCCAAATCAGTGCTAGCATTTAACCTTCCTATGCAAAAGGCCTGACTTAATGACGCCAGCACTCCAAGGTGCAGAAACCTCGGACCGACGGATTAGCAACGGTTAGGCTGCTAACGCGTAATTTAAATTATTGTTTTTAGCGTTTAATTTTTTTTCTCGTTTTTTAAGAGGCCTACGAGAATCCTCTACCCGCTATCCAAGTCTCAACAATCCCGTCGAAACCATTACGCCCCCATGTATATAACAAAATTACTACAGCAAATATCGTATTTGTATACAAAGTTGCTTTTGTAATTGTTGTATCAATTTGGACTTTTAAGCTTTTTTACCTATATTAAATTATCAAAATACAGTTAGCAGCAGCATTTGCTCAGTTATACTTAAAACACAAATCTCTGGTATCTATTTGAACTGTTCTTTCATGTTGCGATCGATTTCTCTTTTCGCATCGCGATCCGCTGCATCATCTCGCTTGTCATACAGCTTTTTGCCTCGTGCAACTCCCAGCTCTATTTTAACAATACCTCGCTTAAGATATGCTTGAATAGGAACCAAAGTGAGTCCTTTTTGCTGAGTTTGGCCAATCATTCTACTTATCTGTGCCTTATGCAGCAAAAGCTTTCTATCTCGTAAAGGATCTTTATTAAATATGTTGCCCTGCTCATATGGGCTAATATGCATCCCACTTAATATTACTTCGCCGCCCACTATAGAAGCGTAGCTTTCCTTCAAGTTTAGCTTGCCCTGTCTTATAGACTTAACCTCTGTTCCAGACAACACAACACCAACCTCGATAGTTTCCTCAATGAAGTAATCATGACGAGCTTTTTTATTTTGTGCAACAATTTTAACTGCTTCCTTATCCATTTTTACCGCCTACTGCAAATAATATAATTCAGATAAATATAGTTTTAGGTTCAGTATGAGTTTTTATCCCTCTGAATCTTAGAAATTAGGATAAAAATAACCCTCTAAATAAAGGGCTCTCAAAAAGTATTTATCTGACATATCCAATTATAACACCGCAAAGCTTTAAGGTCAAGTTGCTCAAAGAAGACTCAGTTAAGCAGGAGTATTAGTAACGTCACTGAGATAACTTTAAACATTTCTAAGCTTTTCTAGCAATTCATATGGTACCTTTAGGTTGCCTCTTCCTCTTCCCAATTCGATCCCATTCTTGTAGGTTCCATGAAAATCACTCCCACCAGTAACAAGTAGCTCATGCTTTATCGCAAGCCTTAAAAAGTTGCCAGTATCTTCTTTTGAATTTTCACTGTAAATTGCCTCAATACCAGCCAACCCATACTCTTTTAGCTCCTTTAGCAACTTATCCATTTCAACATAGCTCTTTCTTAAAAAAACAGGATGCGCAATAACAGGTATTCCTCCTGCCTTAATTATTACTTTAATACCATCAATTGGCTGCAATTCAAACCTTTTAAAATACGCCAAACCATCCTTACTTAAGTACTTGTCAAATGCCTCATTGATTGTTTTTACATATCCTTTTGAAACCAATATCCTTGCAATATGTGGACGACCCGTTATATCACCTAATGCAACGCTTTTCACTTCATCAGTTGTGATATTCACACCTAATTTATTTAACTTACTGATTATTTTCTTATTCCGTTCCTCTCTACCTTGCTGTATTGCCCCAAGCTCACGACTTATATTTGTATAATCTTTTATATCTAGAAAGAATCCCAGGATATGCATCTCTGGCTTATAATCAACACTAATTTCAATACCAGGTATAACTTCTATGCCTATTCGTTCTCCCTCTTCTAATGCCTCTTTGACACCATCAACAGTATCGTGATCGGTTAAAGCTATTGCTGCAAGTCCTTTCCCTTTTGCATTGCGAACAATCTCAGCCGGGCTCATGCTCCCATCCGAAGCTATGCTATGTGTGTGCAAATCAATAATTTTATCCATTAATTTATCTCCGAGTTCTGTTTATTGGCAAGTCTATATTTATCTCTTTCAAATTATTATTCCATTATTAATCATTAACTATGATTCTACACTTCCCAATATTTCTCATCTAGGCATATTGAAGGAGGGAAGCTATTCTTGTATATTTTTTGAAGTATCGTGTCCATTTTCTTCAGCGCGCTACATGCCTGTTCTTGCGTAATCAAGCCTTCTTCAAGTGCTATCGCAAGCTCGTTAGCATCTAAAACCTTCATCGTGCCATCTGGCATAAGCTTCACATCAAGCAGCAAGTCTATCAAAGTATACTGATCAATAACGCTGTCATACTTTACATCAATTATGTCACAATACCAATATACAAATTTTTTGTAAGCATCATAAAATCTACTGATTTTTATGCCTTCCTTTAGGAATGTGTATGAAATTCCAACTGAAATATCTGCTCTAGGTTTTATAACATTCCATCTCGTTATTAAAAGCTCATCGTCTCTAAATAAAAGTTCATCACTTGAAATATCAACAGTTTCAAATGGAATGTATCTAGTTCTTAAAATATTAGGCTTTTTCATAATCTCCCCTATATTACATTAGAATTCGCTTATGGTTATTATACATTAGTTTTTTTTATTTATGAAGTTAAAATTTACTCGTATATTTCCCATTTTTTAACTATTAATGCGGTAAATGTTATAATGTAAGAAACTTCTAAAGAAAAAGGGTGGTAAATATGAAGCAGACAAAGCGTTGTGGTAATTGCGAGCGGGGGTTAGCTCTCCATTTAACAAAGGACATTTTGTGTAACTATCATGGAGTAGTTACTCCTGACTATGTATGCTTCAAGTATAAGGATGTTTCTGAGTCATCCTCCACAAAGCAAGTAAATTTTAAATGTATACATTGCGAATATTTCTTGGTACGCTTAGACTCGCCAAATGAAGAAGTCGGGCAATGTAAGCTATTCTCTGCAAGAGATTTTAATGGAACTACTAGAAATGTCTGTTCAAAATTTTCAAAGAAACTGCTTATTGAGGTTTGTTAGGAACAAGCAAATATTCCTGTAATCCTTCCATGTTCTCCTGCCGATAAATACATAACGATTTATAACTATTATTCCTTAGTGTCTTGTATTATAATGGTTATATAACATTTTTCGCACACCATGCGGTTCGTATTGGAGGTTAACATGAATTATGATATTAATGCTATTTTCAGCCAAAAGTTGGCAGATATTGAAAGTAGGCTATCCAGCTCTTTTCCAGGTTTAACTAGTAATAGCTCAGCTACATCTGATATACCCTTTGAGAAATACTTATCAGATGCCTCTTTGTCGGGCTTAGATGATTCTCTTGGCACTTTAGCTGGAGATAGTACTTCAACTTTATCTGATACAACCCCTTTGTCCAATTTACTGGGCGCACTTGGAAATGGGGATGCTGCAACCTCAAACGTTTTGAATGCACGTTCTGCACTTGCTAGCTCCACCGCTTACATTCCAAGCGATAACACAGAATTAATGAATTTAATAAATTCTAACATAGATAGTGCATCTCAGAAATATGCTGTGGACAAAGATTTGATTCGAGCTGTAATGAAGCAGGAATCCTCATTTAACCCTACTTCTATTTCAAAATCAGGTGCTCAAGGTCTAATGCAATTAATGCCTGACACGGCAGATGCGCTAAGTGTTAAAAATCCATTTGATATTTATCAAAACATAAATGGTGGAGTACAGTATCTAAAGGACCAATTAACCACTTTCAAAGGTGATGTCAGTTTGGCTCTGGCCGCTTACAATGCCGGCCCTAATAGTGTAGAAAAGTATGGTGGTATCCCGCCATATGCCGAAACTCAAGATTATGTACAAAAAGTCAACGAATATTATAATCAATACAAGCAGTTATCAAACAGGTGAACAGTTATCTAAACTCGAAGAGAGACAAGTCCTTTAAATAAGGACTTGTCTCTCTGTTTATTTTCAAATTTAATCTAAATCTAGGCATAATCATATTTCATGAAAACTGAACGCATTATATTCTATTTCCAAGTTAATATTACTAAAGTACAAACTTTTGTTCACACTATCCACATATTTATCCACAGCTTTGAAATACTTATTTCCCTATGTTCTGAGGATATTTCCACACAAATCACAAAAGTATCCACAGAAATCTATTCACAATCTTAGCTACTGCCCTTTATAAGTGGTCATTTCAAGGCTTTTCAGGTTTATCTACATATTATGCAAATATAGCGTATGTCCTTGTACCCTCTTATATCACAGTGAAACAGGGATTTTAAAAATTCCACCTCTACCTGTGGATAACAATGTTAAAATTCACAGAATAAATCAAGACAATTTTAATCCTGGTACTGCATTTAAATCCATGCCTGCTTTTTCACCCTTAATAAACTCATAGTATGCAGCACATCCAATCATCGCTGCATTATCTGTGCATAGAACTAAATCTGGATACATTACCTCAATATTCTGCTTTGCAGCAATATTTTTCATATCATTTCTTAGCTGTGTATTTGCCGCCACACCTCCAGCTAACGCTATCTTATTTATATTTTTCATCTTTGCTGCACATATAGTATTTTTCACTAGCACATCCACAACAGCCTGCTGAAAACTAGCCGCAACATCTGGAATATTTATTTCCTCTCCATTTTGCTCCATTTTATTTAGATAATTCAAGACAGAGGTTTTAACACCACTAAAGCTGAAGTCCAACGAACCATCATTGAAGTGTACTCTAGGAAATGAAATAGCTTTACTATTGCCTTTTAATGCATACTTATCAATTAGTGGACCACCTGGATAGCCCAATCCTATAGCCCTTGAAATTTTATCGAAGGCCTCACCTGCGGCGTCATCTCTTGTCTGTCCAAGTACTTCAAACTGGTTGTAGTTCTTTACATGGACAATATGACTATGACCACCCGATGCCACAAGGCATATAAATGGTGGCTCTAGTTCAGGATATTGCAAATAGTTAGCAGCGATATGACCTTCAATGTGATGAACCCCTACTAAAGGTTTGTTAACGGTGAATGCAATTGCCTTTGCTGCAGTGAGCCCAACTAATAGTGCTCCAACGAGACCGGGTCCATATGTTACTCCTATAGCATCTATATCTGAAAGCTGTACCCCAGCCTCATCAAGTGCTTGTTTAATAACTGGTATTATTAGCTCCACGTGCTTTCTTGATGCTATTTCAGGAACTACTCCACCATATTTTTTATGCAAGTCGATCTGAGATGATATTACATTTGACATAATATATCTACCATTTTTAATAACCGAAGCAGCTGTCTCATCACAACTACTTTCTATTCCAAGAATAAGTGTATCCATTGTCCCTCCAGCAACCACCAAGACTTTATATTGATAAAGGTGGCTTGTATTATTTCTACACTTTATCATAGCCTAATGTTTCTAATTTTTCAAGGACAAACAGAGTTCTTAGATTTATTGAGCGTTATTATACCTCTGAATTTTAAAACTCATATTTTTAAAAAAGACAACAAAAAAACATGGAACCTGTGGGTTCCATGCCTCCAAAAGGAGAAATGCTAATGTTCAACCTAATATTACCAAATACTTTATAATCATTCTATAGAAAATAATTACCATTACCGTTAGTTCTAAAGTCCTAATTTTGAAATTCTATACATTATTATGCAGCTTTAGCTTTTAATTTGTAAGCTGCTACAAATTTTCCTTTGCTATCCTCTATAAATGGTCGTTCATCTTCAGGTAACTGCCAAAATCCTTTTCCATTCTCTATCGCCTTACTTTGGAGCTCAGAAAAATACTCTTTTAGTAAGGTATTAGGACTATAAAAGCCAGCTATAGCATAACCGTTTTGCACCATCAAAGCATTGTAATATGTACCATCTTCTAATATGATGTGGGCAAGTAGCCTTCCATATTGGTCTGTTATATCCTTTTCAAATACCAGTTTAATCTTTTTCCCTGTAAGTGTTTTCTTTGTAAAATCAGAAGACTTCACTGCATAAGGTTGTGGGTCAACACCTGATTTTACTGACTCTGGAGTGTCAATATCAAGCATTCTCACTTTGTAATCTTCATTATCATATTTTATGTGGAACGTATCGCCATCAATAACTTTTGTGACACTTGCATTAATGTATCCAAAAGGGGCGATACCTGCCTTTCCTATTTTTACGATGGACTCAGGAAATGTCATTTTTTCTAGCTGCTCAGTACTTGTCGTTGGACTGCTCTGTTTAGCAGCACTTTGTTCTGAACTATGTATAGTGGCATTACTTTGTGTGGCACTGTACTGCGAAGAAACATCTTCTGGCAGTTTATTACTCACGTCTTTAGAAACATAACTACCAATAAGGATTACTGCGGCAGTAGCTAATGTGGCTAAGGTTGTTATGGTCTTTTTCCTCATTGATCTCACCTTTTCTAGTACTATTGTTGATCTGTTAAAACTAATTACTTTTATCTTGGTATGAATGCAGGCTTTTGCACGACTATTATATCATATAAAAAAATACCCCACTTCACTTTAACGTGAAACGAGGTATATCTTTTATAAGTGTATTGGCCTATCACTTAAGCATATTTTAGGGTGTTTCCAGTTAGTTCTGTCTATGTTCCCTGTGCTGTCAGCACTGTGATTGGAACAACATTATTTATGACCGCCTCTTCCTCTATTTCAACTATATCTACATCAAATATCATCTTCATTACCTCACTTATATTGTCTACAGGAATTACTTCGATATCCATATCTTCGAATAATTCTTGATAATTTTCTTTTGGGATAAATACTTTCTTTATTCCTGCAGCTCTTGCCGCGTCAACCTTGGCTACAACTCCACCAACAGGCCTTATTTTCCCTTTTATAGATATTTCCCCTGTCATAGCTATATCACCACTTACAGGAATATTTTTAATAGCTGAGTACACCGCCGTAGCTATTGTAATTCCTGCTGAGGGTCCATCAATAGGCATCCCACCCGGAAAATTCAAATGTATCTCATAGTCTTTAAAATCAATATTCATATATCGTTTCAATACGGTCAACACATTTTCCACTGAAGCCTTTGCTGAGCTTGTTCTTTTGAGCTTGTGACCTCTATTATCTATCTCCTCTTCCTCTACTATACCAGTTATTTTTATACCACCATTTCCACGAATTACTGGCATAGCTGTTACTTCTACATCAATGAGCATACCTGTGCTGTTTCCAAACACAGCCAAACCATTTATGCAACCAACCTGCTCAGCTGAACTTACCTTCTTCTCAATTCTTGGGCTATAATGGCCAAACTCCACTACCCATTCTATATCCTTTATTTCAATACTATTTCTATCTTCTACTAATGATACTCCCCCTGCTATCTGAACAATGTTAACCGCATCTCTACCATTCTGAGCATACTTAGCCACCAAATCACTGCATCCCTTTTGGAGAATGTATTCTCCTTTTCTGGAGGCATTCTCACATATTTTGCGTATTTCATCGGCTCTGAGTGGTCTAAAATATATCTCAACGCATCTTGATCTAATTGCTGCTGGTATTTCATCTGGTGTTCGAGTTGTTGCACCTACCAAGCGAAAATCTGCAGGCAGCCCCTTTTGAAAGACATCATGTATATATGATGGTATATTTGCATCTTCTGAGCTGTAGTATGCACTCTCAAAAAACACTCTTCTATCCTCAAGCACCTTTAATAGCTTATTCATTTGAATTGGATGTAGTTCCCCTATTTCGTCAATAAATAGTATTCCACCATGCGCTTTCGTTACAGCCCCCGCTTTAGGTTGTGGCACCCCCGCTACGCCATATGCTCCCGCACCTTGATATATTGGGTCATGCACAGAACCAATTAGCGGGTCCGCAATTCCCCTTTCATCAAATCTCAGTGTGGTTGCATCTATTTCGATAAATTTAGCATCTTTTTTAAAGGGTGAATACCCATTTTTCTTTGCTTCTTCAAGGATAACTCTAGCCGCAGCTGTTTTGCCAACTCCAGGAGGTCCATATATTATTACATGCTGTGGATTCGTACCACACAGTGAAGCCCTCAAGGCTTTTATACCTTGTTCCTGACCTACTATGTCCTTTAATGTAGCTGGCCGAGTTTTCTCTGATAATGGCTCAGTTAAATGTATTTCTCTTAATTTTCTTAATTTCTCTAGTTCTCTTTTCGACTCTCTTTCAATGGCACTTTTATTACCCTGCTGATTTTTAAGCATTGAAAAGAAATATAGTCCAATAACTATCGAGAAGAAAAACTGTACAATAAACATTATAGTTGTAAACATTCTCTACCTCCTTAAAGCTTTTTTATAACTTGCTATGTGTATAAACATATTATTGGCAATGATAATTATTTTATCCAATTGAAACGTAATAAAATTCACATAATTAATCGAAAAATTGGAAAACTGCGAAATAAAAAGGCTCTATCTCCATAGAATCGAAATCCTACTTTGATGCAGCCTTAATTATTCAAATATTTAATTATGATACAGATTCTTTTTTAACTCTAGCTTTCTTGGAACCTGCTTTTTTTAAAGATTTACGGTTTTCATTCAAAATCAGCTCCGGTTCAGAACCATTTTCTATTGCAGCCTTAGTAATGATGCATTTTTCTACATTGGTCATAGATGGAATATCATACATTACTCCAAGCATTATGTCTTCAAGTATAGCTCGCAAACCTCTAGCACCAGTGTTTCTAGCTATTGCTTTCTCAGCAATAATATCTAAAGCATCTTCCTGTATTTCAAGCAAAACATCATCCATTTCAAAAAGCTTTTGATACTGTTTAAGCAGAGCATTCTTTGGTTCTGTCAATATTTGAATAAGAGCATTTTTGTCAAGAGACTGCAGTGTAACTACTATTGGAAGTCTTCCAACAAACTCAGGTATAAGTCCAAATTTCAACAAATCCTGTGGAAGTATGTTCTTAAGTAGCTCTCCTACATCCTTTTCTTTAGTGCTTTCTATCCTTGCACCAAAGCCAAGAGACTTCTTGCCTATTCTATTTTGTATTATTTTATCAACGCCATCAAATGCACCGCCACATATGAATAATATGTTCGTGGTATCAATTTGAATAAACTCTTGATGAGGATGTTTTCTTCCTCCTTGTGGTGGGACTGAAGCTACAGTTCCTTCAAGAATCTTCAAAAGGGCTTGTTGTACACCTTCACCACTAACATCTCTAGTTATAGATGGATTTTCTGACTTACGGGCTATTTTATCAATTTCATCAATATAGATAATACCTTTTTCAGCTTTTTCAATATCGTAATCTGCAGCTTGAATCAGTCTGAGAAGTATATTTTCTACATCTTCTCCTACATAGCCTGCTTCAGTGAGAGAAGTAGCATCAGCAATAGCAAAAGGAACATTTAGTATTCTTGCAAGTGTCTGTGCTAGAAAAGTCTTACCGCTACCAGTAGGTCCAAGCATAACTATATTGCTCTTTTGGAGCTCTATGTCTGAATTTTTAATATCGCTGTTTATTCGCTTATAATGATTGTAAACAGCTACAGAAAGAGATTTTTTAGCGAATTCCTGACCCACTACATACTGGTCAAGAATTTCCTTTATCTCTCTAGGTTTTGGTATTTCGTTGACTTCTGTATCAATTTTTGTATCTTCAAATTCCTCTTCAATAATCTCTGAACATAGCTCAATACACTCGTCGCAAATGTATACACCAGGTCCTGCAACTAACCGCTTTACCTGTTCTTGAGATTTACCACAAAAAGAGCATTTTAATTGCTTCTTCTCATCATATCTGGTCATCAATGCACCTCAACTATTTTCTTCTCACCATAATATCGTCAACAAGCCCATATGCCTTAGCTTCCTCTGAAGACATATAGAAATCTCTTTCAGTATCTGCCCGAATCTTTTCTAAAGGCTGACCTGTTCTCTCGCATAATATCTTGTTCAATTTGTCTTTTATCTTCAAAATCTGCTCTGCCTGGATTTTAATGTCGGTTGCCTGCCCTTTAGCGCCACCTAGAGGCTGATGGATCATGATTTCACTGTTTGGAAGAACAAATCTTTTTCCCTTTGCCCCTGCAGCTAATAGGAAAGCACCCATACTTGCAGCCATTCCTATACATATAGTTGATACATCACATTTAACATACTGCATTGTATCATATATAGCAAAACCAGAGGATACAGATCCTCCTGGGCTGTTTATATAAAACTGAATGTCTTTATCAGGATCTTGTGACTCCAAGTATAGCATTTGTGCTACGACTAAGCTAGCGGTGACATCGTTAACCTCATCGCTTAAAACAATAATCCTATCATTTAACAGTCTAGAAAAAATATCATAAGACCTCTCACCACGACTCGTCTGTTCAACAACCATAGGTACCAAACTCATGACCATACCTCCCTTATTAATATATGTTCCTTTTTTATTCGTGGAACTTTAATTACCTACATTTATATAATGTTACCAATTTCCCCGTAAAATATAAACAAAAATAACTAATTAAACCAATTTAGCATTTTCAACCAAGATTTTTATTGTCTTTTTAAATGCTATATCCTTCTTAACGTATTCCATATCTTCTGGTTTTAATGACTTCTTGAGATCTTCTGCTGATTGCTTGTAAGCCTCAGCCATGCTGTTAATTTCGTCCTCAACCTCTTCATCAGAAACCTCAGTGTTTTCTACTTCGCTGATTTTCTCAACTACTAACTGAACCTTAACTGCATTTTCAGCTCTCTGTGCAAACTGTCCTCTGAAGCCTTCAGAATCCATACCCATTATTTCCAAATATTTTTGAAGATCCATGCCCTGATAACGAAGTCTCATATCAAAATCCTTAGCCATAGCGTCTATCTGCTTCTCGATCATAATCTTAGGAATCTCAATAGTAGCATTTTCTGTTATCTTCTGGATAACATTATCTTCGTTTTCATGTTCTGCTTTATGTTTAGCAGTTTCTTCTAACTTATTTCTCAAATCCTTTTTGTATTCCTCAAGAGTGTCAAATTCACTGATATCCTTAACAAATTCATCATCTATAGCAGGCAATTCTTTAACTTTTATTTCCTTTATAGCAACCTTAAATGATGCTGGTTTACCATTTAAATCTTCCTTGCCATAGTCTTCAGGGAAGCTAACATCAACATCTACATCTTCTCCAATGTTCATTCCAATCAACTGCTCTTCAAACCCTGGTATAAATGATCCTGAACCTATTACTAGGCTGTAATCTGTGCCTTTTCCACCTTCGAATGGAACTGAATCAATAAATCCTTCAAAATCAATTACTGTAGTATCTCCAGTTTGCACTGGCCTGTCGGAAATAGAAATTAAACGAGAATTCTTTTCAACAACCTTTTGGAATTCTTTTTCTAAGTCTTCGTCGGCAACAGTAGCTTCTGCTTTTTTAGCTTCTACTCCCATATATGCACCCAACTCAACCTCAGGCTTAACTGTAACTTTTGCAGTAAATATTAAATTTTCATTATTTCCTATTTTAATTATATCTAGCTCTGGTCTATCCACTGGATGTATGTTTTTTTCATCAATAGCAAGGTCATATGCCTCAGCACATACAATGTTTATAGCGTCATCATATAATGCTTGCTCTCCGTAATAGCGTTGAACGATATTTCTTGGAGCCTTACCTTTTCTAAAACCCGGTATATTAAATTTCGACACATTTTTTAGATATGATTTTTGCATACCCTCTTCAAATTTAGCTGCATCAACTTCTATCTCAAGCTGCACAACATTTTTTTCAATATTTTCAATTTTTACGTTCATATTGTAAATTTCCTCCCAGTATTTTGTTTTTTTTATTAATTTTACCTCAGCGGCGTTACTAATTCCCCCGCTTTATAATCGAGAGAGTAGTGCCGCCAAGCTTCGAAATAAGTGCAACTAGAGTTCAGATGGGGTTAAACTCCATCTCCACTAAGTCTTCTTTATCTTCGCGGAGCTACTAACCTCCCGCTTTCCAAGCAGGAGTCAAGTATCTCCAAGCTCGAAATAAGGGCGACTAGAGCTCAGAAAACTTCATCTGAGCTAAGTCTTCTTTATAAATCATTAGCTTTTAGCTGAATTTTTCGTTTTTCTAATCTTTCATTAAAAAATTAGGAAAGATTTAATATTTAAAAATTAACCATTCAATTATATCATATTATAATCACATTTCAAGTTAATATATACCATTACCCCAACAAAGTAAACAGCGTTATTAGGTTCAGTGTATGTTTACTTCATCTGAGCTAAGTCTTCTTTATCTTCGCGGCGTTACTAACCTCCCGCTTTCCAAGCAGGAGTCAAGTATCGCCAAGCTCGAAATAAGGGCGACTAGAGCTCAGAAAACTTCATCTGAGCTAAGTCTTCTTTACCAACATCGGCATAAAATCCAGGTGATCTGCTGATACAAGCCTCAAATTTATACCCTCATATTCGCCCTCAATAGCTCCTTTAATTCCCTCACCATGCAAATGTCCGTAAAAGCAATCACAAATATTGTGTTTTTTCATTACATCAATAAAGCCTGAAGTCTGGCTTCTTACAGTCACTGGAGGATAATGCATAAAAACAAGCTTTCTATTATGCTCTGTGGCTTGCGCCGCCTTTATAGATAATTCTAGTCTGTCAACTTCCCTATTATATATCTTCTCATCATCCTTCTTAAAATCGTCCTCACCTGGGCATTTCCAGCCTCTGGTACCACATATGGCCATGCCTTCTATGCTAAATGCATTATTATGCATAAATGAAATGGTCTTAAATTCATTTGCTTCCAAATACTTATTTAGCTTCGATGAAGTTGTCCACCAGTAATCATGATTTCCTTTGGAAATAATCTTCTTGCCTGGCAACTTATCAATATATTTAAAATCCTCAAATGCATTTTCTATATACGTTGCCCAAGAAATGTCTCCTGGAATTATAACACTATCTCCTTCTTGTACAGTGCTTATCCAGTTGCTTCTGAGCTTACCCATATAATTTGACCAGCGACCCCCAAAAACATCCATTGGCTTATCTATTCCCAATGCCAGGTGTAGATCTGCTATTGCAAAGATTGACATAAAATTTAGCACCCATTCCTTACTTCACTCTGTTATCTTCTAAAATAACCATATATTCTTTTCGCCATCTTGTCATTTACGCCGTCTACCTCTTGAAGCTGCGTAATATCAGCTTTCTTAATAGCTGCTATTGATTTAAAATGCCTAATTAATGCTTTCTTTCTTGCCTCTCCAATACCATCAATCTCTTCCAACTCAGAATGGGTATATCTCTGAGCTCTAAGTTTTCTATTATATTCCACAGCAACACGATGTGTTTCATCCTGTATTTCAGTAATCAGCCTTAAGAGCGGAATATTGGCAGACAAATCATATTCATTTCCTTTGTATACAAGGGATTTTGTGCGATGGCGATTATCTTTTGCCATGCCTGCTATAACCAATTCAAAACCCAACTCATTTACCACCTGTTGTGCTGCACTAACATGAGCTGTACCCCCATCCACCAAAATTAAATCTGGCAAATCAGAAAATTTTGGCTCAGCCACGTTCTCCTCCTTTTCTTTTCTTGCATGAGAAAGCCTTCTAAACAAGGTTTCCTGCATACTTCCAAAATCATTTTGCTGATTTATAGACTTAATCTTAAATTTCCTGTATTCGTGCCTATTCGGTCTTCCATTTTCAAAAACAACCATTGATGCAACTATTTCAGATGCCCCAGTGTTTGAAACATCATAGGCTTCAATTCTTCTTGGCTCTTTCTCAAACTGGAGAACCTTGACCAATTGGTTAATACCGTCTATATGCGAAGTGCCCTCTCTTTTAACTCGCTCGCTATGTAGCTTTAATGATATCTGTGCATTTTGTGATACCATTTTCACTAGCTTAACAAGCTCTCCCCTTTGTGGAATTCTTACGTTTACCTTAAGGCCTCTTTTGTTAGTAAGCCACAGAGAAATTATTTCCATGTCTTCTATTTTTTGTTGAAGTATTATTTCAGAGGGTACATACTGTACTGTATTATAAAATTGTTTTATAAACGTCGAAAGAGAATAACTTATGTCCTCATTTCCTTCACCCTCAAAAACAAAATGCTCTCGTCCTATAACTCGTCCATTTCTTACAAAAAATACCTGAATACACAGATCAGTAACATCCTGCGAGAATCCAATTATATCTCTATCCTGCCCATCTGGAGATAGTACCTTCTGTGTTTCAGAAAGCTGTACAATACTGGATATCTTATTTCTCAGTTGGGCAGCTTTTTCAAATTCTAATTGCTCTGAGGCATTCCCCATTTGAGACTTCAAATCATTAAGTATTTCCTCATATTGTCCCCCCAAAAACGAACAAATCTTTTTCATCATATCTCGATATTCATCTTTGTTTACTTCACCTTGGCAAGGAGCAAGACATTGTTTCATATGATAATTTAGGCAGGTACGTGATTTTCCAATATCTCTCGGCAGATTCTTATTGCAAGTTTTTAAAGGAAATAGTTTTTTAAGTGTATCTATTGAATCATTAACAGCAAAAACATTAGAATATGGGCCAAAATATTTCGCCCCATCCTTTTCTACACGCCTTGTTTTGAGCAATCTGGGGTATTGTTCATTCATAGTTACTTTTATATATGGATATTGTTTATCATCTTTTAACAGAATGTTGTATCTAGGCTTGTATTTTTTAATAAAATTGCATTCTAGCATCAACGCTTCAACTTCAGAATCTGTAACTATGTATTCAAATTCACTTATTTTTGAAACCATCGCTTGAACTTTAGGAGGGTGATTTGAGGACTGCTGGAAATATTGCCTTACCCGATTTTTTAAAACTACTGCTTTCCCAACATATATAACAACTCCATTAATATCTCTCATTATATATACACCTGGTTTATCGGGTAATTTTTTTAGTTCTTCATGTATATCAAACAAATAATTCACCTCTTAGATTCAATAGAAAAACTGAATTTCCCATAATTTCCATAACCTTAACAAAATTGCTGTGGCGCAAATACTCCCGCCTATAGAAGCGGGAGTATTTGCGACGGTAGACATAGAGCAAAGCCACTGCTATTTTTGAAACAACTATGGAAATATCAATCAAAACTTTTATATTAAAATCCTGTAGAAAAATACTCAGAAATCTCTCTTGATGCTTTTTCTTCATCTTCACCATCAGTTATAATAGTAATGGTTGCTTGCCTCTCAACTCCTAGAGAAAGCAGACCTAACAGACTTTTTGCATTAGCTCTTCTCTCACCCTTTTCCAGCCAAATGTTTGAGCTGTATTTGGATACCTTTTGTACAAGTAAAGCTGCCGCTTTGGAATCCAACCCCGATGGACAGTTTATAACAACTTTATTCGAAATCATATTTTGCTCCCCCATTTTCTATACTCGTAATATCTATATACTATTATACCAAAAAAAATATGAACAAATCACATTATGAAAATATTATATTTTTATTTTTATTATAATATTCAAGTAAATTATTGAGGTCTCTCCTTTTTAATTAATTCTGTATTCTTGCCAAAGCCTGTATCAATTATTGTGCCTATGCCAAAAGACGCCATAGAGAGTTCAAGTACTATCAAGCAAATTCCATAAATCATTAAAGCCATATAAGATCCTGCAGGTAATATAATTAATGGCACTATTTTCAAAATACTAATTATAATGTGTCCTACAAAGAATTCCAAGTATATCGCTGACCTTTCATAATTATTTTTGAATATAATAGTACCAAAGTATATACTTCCAATAATTTCAGTAAACATAACAAGCAATATATACAATACTGGTGCTATTATTAAAAATATTAAGAACGCCAAAACTATAGTAAAGCTAATTACCACTAAGCCTCCCAGTAGCATTCGTCTAGGCACACCAGACTCCATAGAATATGACATAACCCTATATCTGACTGTAAATATACTAATTAGGATAAGACCTACAATCAATGTTATCAAAGACCATATTATTAACGTATTTATAAGAATACCATTTGATTTAAATAATGAAATAAAATCCACGTCAATTATCAGTTTGGTTCCCTTTATTGAAACTCCATCAGCTTTTTCCAAGCTGCCTACTGAAACTAAATTGCCCTCTACCTGAGAATCACCTTGAATATACACCTCACCAAAGGCAGATACTACATCCCCACTTACATTTCCATTAATAGTTGTCTTTCCAAATATAACTATTATACTTCCATCTATATCTGTTTGTATATCCGCAGTACCAAACACTACAGTTACATCTCCTGAAATTTTTTCGTCTATTTTTTTATCTTCTAAAATAACAAGGTTACTTGTCGCTAAGTCATTTCGTGTAGCTGAAACCGCACATGGTACAAATAATATGAACATAAGAGAAATTAACATAACCTTTATAATTTTATTCATTGAGTCCCTCCATTACCCTCTCTAACCATTCCAAAAAAGATTCTTTGAATTACGAGTAATAGAATGCCAAGAATAATATATGCATAGTAATAAGTTTTGTAGAGTGATGCAGTAACACCCACTACTGCAATGATCAGGCCTCTACCCATGCTAATTGCTGCTGAAAATAAACCTTTTGAAATTTCAAATATTGACTGAACGTTTTGTATTAAATCAATAGGTGTTCTCAAGGCTTCCCAAAGTATGCCCCCAAACAATATAACAAATATGAAAGATACAGCAACCAACAAAATATTATATACAAATAAACTCTCCGCACTGGACTTTTTGTACATAGTTACTTCATTTTCAATTCTATTCATTACTTGAAATTCGAAATCCTCAGGAGGCTCAATTTCTAAGTCTTTTTCAATATCAGCAAAAATCTCTTTTAAACTAACAAATTCTATTGAACAGTTTGTGCAGGTTCTAAGATGTTGCTTTAGCTTTGCTTCTTCAAGATCATTCATTCCCTTATCAAAGAATTTCATCATATAGTTTTCCGAATCATTACATTTCATAATATCTCCTCCTTCCTCGAACTTTCAAGCTTTTCTTTTAACATTAGTCTTGCTCTGTAAAGCCTATTTTTTATAATTGACATCGGCTCATTCAATACTTTTGTCATCTCTTCATATGACATACCATTGTTATGAAAGAGAATTATCAATATCTTATATTTTTCTGGTAATTCATTAATTGCATTTTTTATTAATAGTGTCCTTTGACTTTTCATAAAGGTCTCTTCAGGTGTATCAACATCACTTGAAACTCCAATTGCATCATCTAGTGTAACAGTGTCTTGCTTTCTTTTTCGAAGGGTATCTAAACACAAATTTGAAGTGATTTTTACAATCCAAGTTGACATCTTATATTCTGGATTATATTTTTCAAGAGATTTATAAAGCCTTATAAAAACCTCTTGAGATACATCATTCACTTCTTCTCTATCTGATATCATTTTATAAACTACACTATATACTAGTTTTTTATATTTAGTTACTATTTCTTCAAACGCACTACTATCACCTTCTATACATTGCGATACTAGTTCTGCATCTGTAAGTACCAACGCGAGATACACCCCCTTTACAACTATATTATATTAAATCGAAATTTGCATTAAAAGCATATCTCTAATAAATAATTAGAATGTAGTAACAGCAGAATATGGATTTTATTATATAATAGTTACGTTAATAATTATAAATTGTCTGAATTAAGTTATCCTCTATATTAATTGCCTTGTTTTTTTCGTTTTCCAGCGTTCAACACTGTAATCGCAAATCTTTCTAACTTTTGGCTTACTAGATAATTTATTGTTGATTTCTCGTATTCCCCATCAGTTCCCTTTTCCCCAGCCTCCATATCTGTTATAAGTTCTATTCCCTCATCAATTGTTTTGACAGGATATATGTGAAAAAGCTTTTTGCGTACTGCATTTATAACTTCATCATTTAGTACAAGATTTCTGATGTTTTGGTAAGGTATTATTACTCCTTGCTCACCATTTAGACCCCTCAGCTTGCATAGCTCAAAAAACCCTTCAATTTTATTCGTTACTCCACCTACTGGCTGTATTTCTCCCTTTTGATTAACAGAGCCAGTTACAGCTATATATTGTTTTATTGGCACCTCTGAAAGACTTGACAATATGGCATAAAGCTCTGCACTTGACGCGCTATCGCCATCAACTCCGCCATACAATTGTTCAAAGCAGAGACTCGCCGATAATGATAGTGGAAAATCCTGTGCGTATTTTTGACCAATATATCCACTTAAAATTAAAACACCTTTGCTATGAGATGTTCCACTCATATCAACTTCTCTTTCAATATTTACTATGCCACTTTCACCTATATATGTTGACGCAGTTATTCTTGTAGGTTTCCCAAAAGAGTAATCTCCCATTTCCATGACAGTTAGTGCATTTATTTGCCCAACCTGTTTGCCTTGCGTATCTACCATTAGCGTGCCTTCATTTAACATATCTAACAGCTTTTTATCAAGTCTATCACATCTTGATATTTTTTCCGTAATTGCCTGTTTTACATGTTTCGCCTTTACAAGTTTTGCGCCGTCATTATCAGCCCACATACAAGCTTCACACAAAATCTCAACAATATCATTAAATCTCGTTGAAAGCTTTTGCTTATCCTCAACTAGCCAAGATGCGTATTCAACAACCTTTGCTACACCAGTTTTATCATAATGAAGCGTCTTTTCTTTATTACAAAAGCCACTAATAAAAGAGGCTAACTTTAATACATTCCCATCATTTCTATCCATCTCTTCGTCAAAATCAGCTTTTACCTTAAAAAACTTTCTAAAATCCTCTTCATATTCATACAAAAGCTGATATAATGACGTACTTCCAACTAGTATAATCTTAATATCTATAGGTATTGGCTGAGGCTTGATGGCAGGTACAGCTACTACACCTGTTTGGTCTTTCACATTTTCAATAATAATTTTCTTGGTTTTAAGCACTCTATTAATTGCCTCATATGCCTGTGGATTATTTAATACATCCTTTGCCTGAAGTATCATGTAACCGCCATTTGCCAAATGGAATAGTCCTGGCTTTATTTTTGTATAATCTGTAGAAACTGAGCCAAATTCATTTTCATATTCTATTTTACCAATCAAATTTGGGTATGTCGGGTTAAAGTCAATAATAACAGGTGCACCTTTTAGGTTACTATTATCAACTAGGACATTTACTTTATATTTGTGTACTGGCGTCTCTTCCTTCTGCATCCATGGAATAATAATTGGAGGTTGTTCCTCGCTAACTTCTTCTTCTCTAAAGTCGTCTAAATTATTTACAATATCCTTTAGAACTTTTTCTAAATAATCCTCTATTATATCAAATTTCTTATACTTTTCCTTTAGATCATTTATCTGAACTCTTAGTGCCAATAGTGCTATCTTATTTTCCCACTCAGATACCCTTTGACTGGTGTCCTTATCATTGTTTTTCAGCTTACGAACTATATCTAAAGTATCTTTCTGGAGGATATCTGTTTTTTCGTTTATTTGGTCTTTTATATCTTCATCAAGCTTGTTGAAGTCCTCTTCACTTATGGATTTGCCCTCAATTATAGGTAAAAAATAAATTCCTGAGCTTCCTGTGTGAACCTTAAAGCCATGAGCTTCTGCATCTTCACCTAATTTCCCCAAGAGTTCATTCTTCTTACTTACAAATCCCTTTAAAATTTCTTCCTTTTCTTTTTCATATTGATCGTTATCAAAAGCGTTTGCAATTTCCTGTTTAATTATCTTAACAAACCCTTCCATATCCTTTTGAAATATTTTCCCCGAACCCGCCGGTAGATTAATTGCCACAGGCTGATTTGGTTTGATAAAATTATAAATATAGCACCAATCATCTGGTACGCTTTGACTTGCTGCGACCTCGTTTGTCACCTGCTTAGCAAAGCTGGTTTTGCCTGTTCCAGTGGGTCCAGACATATAAATATTGTAGCCTCTCATTTTCATTTTGAGGCCAAACTTCATAGCATTAGAGGCTCTTTCCTGCCCTATTATTCCATCATATATATCTAATTTTAATGTGTTTTTAAAAGGTAATGAGGCTTCATTACACTTATTATCCAAGTCCTGATATAAAAGCTCCTTTGGTCTAGACATATGTTCCCTCCATTATATTAATTTATATTCATCGTAAGTCGTCTAACACCTATAGAGTTCATTAGAAGACATAAACCAATCACTCTTCATTTTCCACTATTAATCATTCACTAAGATTTTATAAACTCTATCGGCAAAGCCGATACCATAACTTTTCACCATTCACCATTCACCATTCACTATTGTCGAGTAGGTGCACCTCGCGGTACTTACCCCTCACAGATCCGGACGTGCCCAATTAAGGCATCCGGCTCTTCACTCCGCCATTCACATAAATCTTAGCCATATATGTTTACATAGATTTTAGGTCTTCTTATAGGGT
>DATCID010000075.1:0-34375 GCA_036507975.1 Ruminiclostridium sp. | reverse complement strand
CTCATTTATGTATTCAGAGTTATGTTGTCCATCCCCATCCACCTGAATAGCAATATCATATCCAAAATAGTTGGCATACTTATATCCAGTTTGAACAGCCCCTCCAATTCCCAAATTTACAGGTAAGCTTACCACATTAACATTAACATTTTTGCATACTTTCCTAGTTCCATCGTTTGAACAATCATCAACTACTAAAATATCACATTGCGGACAATTCTGTTTTAATGACGTGAGCACTGATGGTAAATTTTTCTCTTCATTATATGCTGGAATGATAAGCAATATCTTCATTATAATAATTAAGCTCCTTTTTGAGTATCTAGTACTTTTCTATTCTTTAAAGTTTTAATAAAAAATGTAATGCTGGAAATAATTACGTAAGCTGCCGCAAGCATGAGGAAAAACATATGCTGATATGCATATCTGGTAACAGGTATAAACACTAAGTATATACAAAGAAACAAAAGTGCATATAAGTTTATGTATCTGTGAATTTTACTAAATATACTGTTAACTATTACACCAATAGAACCTACTCCTACAAAAAATATCTGTCCAATAATACTTCTTTCCATATAGATTTTATTCATTTTATATAACCAAGGGGTACCAAATATAACCTGAATCTTCCCAATGGTATACCACTTTAAGTAAACTAAAGGCTCATTAGTAAATCCTTTGATAATTCTCATTTTGCCATATTCTGCTTGCGTATCTGAATTTTTCATAATCTCATTATTTGTATCTCCAAATAAATCTTTCAAGTCTGGATATGTTCCTGCAAGTAAAGGATTACCCGAGCTGGTTGCAGTTAAAATTATTTGGTGTAATACTACATAATTTCTTATCCACCATGGCATCATAATAATTACAAATCCAACACAATGTAAAATAAACATATATAAAAGTGATTTTCTGTCATCCTTATACCACGTAAAAAACATAAAGCAGTACGGTATAATTATAAGTGGCAACATTGCAGGTCTAACTAATATTTGTATAGCGAAAGCAACTCCCGCTAAAATAATTATCAGCTTACTTCTCTTTTCAAGTCCAAGCACTAACAAATACAAATATAATAGCATCGTAAAAAGAGCTAGAACTTCAGTTAGAATTTGAATACAAGACAGAACGTATGTAGGATAAACCGCAGTAAAAAAAGCGGTTAGTATGGCTATATACTTTCTTTTGAACAATTGATTAATTAAAAGATATGAAACCAATGGAGTTAATACTCCAGAAACTATGATTTGCAACAATCGAACAACAGTGATTTGCAAAAATTTATCGCCAAGAATACCATATATTGTACTTAAAAACAATGGATACATCGGAGTTACATAGGCATTAGATACTTGTGACATTCTACCTAGTCCATATCCATATATACCTTTATCCACTATTTGGTGGGACATTAAATAATAATTCTGCGCATCACCAACTAGCTTAAAGTTATGCAAATAATTTGAAAAAACATCTAATCTCAAGATCAGCCCCGTTGCAAAAACAAATAGAAGTAATAATAAAACACTCAAGTTTTTATTTTTTGACATACTTTCCTCACTCATCACTTTACATGATTTTCATAAACATTAAATTATATTATCATTTTAATGTTATTTTGTAAACTCTTTATCAATGCTGATGTCCGAAATTTACATACGTTATATTTTAACCATATTTTAGATTATAATTACTAATTCCAATTTTCTTTTTAAAATCAGCAATTGATATGAAGCTAAAAATATCTGATTCAGCTTTTAAAATTATAAGAAATCCATAGCTTTATTTAGAACCCAAATTATGATATAATCAATTTTGTTTCGGCATTATAAGACAAATAAAGGGTTGTAATTAATATATTGCAAACGGAAGGAACTCACTAATGAAAAGTAGAGTTGCATACATAGACCTACTAAAGGTTATTGCTATATTTGGGGTTATTACAATACATATATCTTCAAGTGCGTTGTATCAATTTGGCATTGCGTCTATTGATTGGTATTTCTCAGTATTTTGGGCTTCGATTGTTAGGTGGAGTGTACCGGTTTTTCTTATGTGCAGTGGAGTTTTATTTCTAAATCCAGACAAAGTAATTTCTATAAAACGAATTTTTACAAAATATCTTCCCAGGATTGTGACTGCTCTGGTATTTTGGGCTATCATGTATGAAATGTTCGATGTATTTAAGGTTTTTCATAATACTGGCCGAATAGACTCTGCCATAATTAGAACTGCAATTAAAAATATCCTCACATGCAATACCCACTTTCATTTATACTACCTATATATAATTATCCTTATTTACGCTCTTGTACCGATTATAAAAGTATTTTCTAATGCAGCAATCAAACATCAAATGGAATATGCTCTATTTGCTTGGATCATTTTCGGAATTATATATCCCTTTGCCATTAAATTCTATCCCTTAAATCTGCTAAAAGGAATTGTTGTACAATATTCGATTAGCATGGCTTATTCAGCAATCGGATATTTTGTTTTAGGGCATTACTTTCATAAATATAATCTTACTAAACGAACAACTTATATTATCTATGCGCTTGGCATCATTGGATTGGCTGCAACGTTATATGGTACTATTGCGGTGTCAACATTCTTGCAAGCGGTAAACACAATGTTTCTTGAGGGAATGTCCCCAAATGTAGCAGCAATGGCTGCGGGCTTGTTTTTATTTGCCAAAAACCTACATAGTAATGCAGACAACGAGTTGAGTAGAAAGACACAAATAATTGGTTATATATCAAAAGGCAGTTTTTGTGTTTATCTTGTGCATGACTTTTTTAATATAGCTTTCAGAACTTTTAAATTCGATACCGTATTAAATCCTTTGTTTTCTATTCCGCTCTTATCATTGTTAAATCTAATTTTGAGCCTTAGCGTGTATTTAGTACTTTCAAAAATCCCAGTAGTTAAAAAATATCTCATATAAACTTAATTAAAATATATAAAAAATACACATTGCCCATTTAACAAATGGCTAATGTGTATTTTTATCTCATAACTGTAATCCATTAGAATAGATCTGTGTAAAGAATATACTGTTTCTATTTTTAGCTACAGTATTGGAGACAGTAACCTGTATATGTCCTCTTCTATCTTTGAAAAAATACTTCTATTTTTAAACTTTTCTTCAGTGATTAGTGTGCAAAGTTCTAGATCATTGTTGAATATTTTTGCGCACCTTTGCGATATTTCTTCACCATACATAAAGGCATCAATTTCAAAATTTAGTGCAAAGCTTCTTATATCAATATTAGCTGAGCCAATTGCGCAGCAATCATCATCAATTACCATCATTTTTGCATGTAAAAATCCTGGGTACAAATATGTTTTTACCCCATATTCAATGACATCTGCTATAAAAGACATTGTGACCTTGTAAACAATTCGCTTGTCAGGTAATGTTGGTATTTGAATTATTACCTCAACACCTGACATTGAGGCATTTTGAAGAGCCTCTAAAAAAGAACTATCTGGTACAAAGTAGGGTGTCTGAATAAGTATTCTTTTTTTAGCTAAATTGATCATCTTGATTAAGCCCCGCTTTATCTCTTCCTTATTTGTGTCGGGGCCACTAGCTACTATCTGTATTTCGGTATCTCCTTTATCCTTTTGTTCTACTGGCATAAAATATTTATTTATGTTGCCAAATTGTACATCATTTTTTGATGCGTAAAGCCAATCCGCCATAAATCTCAGCTGCAAAGAGTGTACACCGCTCCCCATTATTTTCAGATGTGTATCCCTCCAGGGAGTTATCCTCTTATGAAGTCCTAAATATTCGTCGCCGATATTCATTCCACCAACATAACCTATCCCTCCATCAATAACTACGATTTTACGGTGATTTCTATAGTTTGCTCTCAAATAATTACCAATTGCATTGGAGAAAAAACTTAAAACTTCCCCACCATTATCAATAATTGGTTTATAGGCTTTGTAAGGGGTAAGCAGGTTTGAGCCATGATCGAACAACAACCTAACCTCCAAGCCTTCTTTTGCTCTTTTAGCTAGAGCATTTATAATTTTTTTGCCAATATTATCATTTTGAATTATAAAATATAAAATATGAATTGATGTTTTTGCTGCTTCAATATCTTGTAACAGCTCTCGATATTTATCTTCTGCGTCTGTAAATATTGTAACTTTATTATCATTTGTAAAATTACTATAAGAGGTACTAATATTGAGCTTAATTAATTGTTTAACAGCTTCATTATATAACTCATTAAAGGAAGACTCATCATAATATGCGTAATCTAACGTATTATAAATGCTTTGACAATATTGTTTATTTTTGTCACATTTCATATGGAATTTTTTTCTTTTAAAATGTAATTTTTTACCAAAAATCAAGTATAATAAAAACCCAACTACAGGTAATAATAAAAAGGTCAAAACCCAGCTCAAGGCTTGAACCGGTTTTTTCCTTTCAAAAAAGATTGCAGTGATTATAAATACAATATTAATTACAATAACCACCATAGAAATGCCTGAATATATATTATTACTCATATCTCACACCCCAGTACGTTTCGTTATTTATCCCATGCTCATCTTTGCAAATAGTATTGCTGAGTCCCGGAGCTCTATTTATCCTTCTACTCTAAGCATTTTAGATAATCCAGTTTATTATATTCCTTACCAATGTGCTCTTTTATGTATTTTTTGGAAATTACACTCAGCTCTTTAATTGAATCCTCTGACAGTGAGAAATTATAAAGCTTCTGAGGATTTATATACATTATATATTTTAGAGCCTTTACTGTCCCAGGAAGAAGACGAATTACTCTGCCTTTGGGAATTACACATTCACTGCATACCAGTCCAGAGCTATCCAAATCAAAATACATATTTTCATCTTCAGTTTTATAGCATTTTATACAGCTAGTAACGTGGGGTTCATATCCAAGTAAAGACATAAGACGGAGCTCAAATACTCTGGTTATAAGCTCTAAAGAGCGGTCTGTTTTAGCAATAATATAAAGCGTATTTAATAGAAGTTGGAGGACACTTTCACAGGAATCCCCCTCTTGCACATTGTCCATTATCAAATCCAATATATGAGAACAGTACGTAAGCTTGACAATATCATTTCTAATCTCATAATTTGACTCTATAACCTCGCAGCTAGACATATTATAGAGTTCCTTGCCTTTAAAAAGCATATAATCACTAAAACAAAACAACTGAGTGCCAGAACTCAACGAATTTTTCGCTCGTCTAGCATTTTTAGCTGCTATTGATATTTTGCCTTCTTCAGCAGTCAGTACTGTAATTATCTTATCTGCTTCACCAGTATTTACTTCCCTTATAACTAACCCCTTATAGTTTACATACCCCATTATAACCGCCACGTCCCCCATGTGCCCAGTGAATTGACACATTGAGCACACGGGGTTAATTTTATTTTTCTCTTTATCTTATTAAATTGATATTTTCTTCTTGAATGACATTAATAACCTCTGTTTTTTCAGCTTTGCAGTTTACCTCAATCTCTTTCATTAGTACATAAGAATCAATGCTACCAGTTGTTTTAAAAACATTCCATACAAAATCTAATAACATAAATATCAGCCCCCTCGGCTAAATTTGATTATATGTATTTTCCCTCAAAAAGCTCAGGAGTATACAGGACCAATAAAATAATAACTTCCATTTTTGAAGGGGCTATTTATTATATTACTCGTTTTTATATCCAAGACTTTTTAACATATTGTCATTATTTCGCCAGTCTGGTTTGATCTTTACCCAAAGCTCTAAAAATACCTTTGTATCCAAAAGCCTTTCAATTTCATATCTTGCTGCGCTTCCAATTTTTTTAAGCATTGCTCCTTGCTTTCCTATTATAATTCCCTTGTGAGAGCTCTTTTCACAGTAAATAGTCGCCTGAATACTAATCAGCCCATCTTTTCTCTCTTTAAATGACATAACCTCAACACCAACTCCATGTGGGACCTCGTCATCAAGATTTAAAAGCAACTTTTCTCTTATCATCTCAGCTGCTATTACTTTTTCTGGTTGGTCAGTCAGTGTATCATCAGGAAAAAGCTTCGGCCCTTCAGGAATATATTTCAATGCCTCTTTTAAAAGGATGTCAGTTCCATCATTTTTTAATGCTGATACAGGAATAATGGCTTTGAAATCCATCAATTTACTGTAAGCTTCCATTATTGAAAACAGCTTTTCCTTGCCAACTAAGTCTACCTTATTCAAGATAAGTATAACTGGTGTTTTCACCTGTTTTAACTGTTCTATTATGCTATCGTCCAAGGTTCCAGCTTGAGTTGAGGCCTCCACCAAAAAAAGAATTAGGTCAACTTCTTTTATTGTTTCAGAGGCAACATTTACCATGTATTCTCCCAGCTTTGTTTTAGGCCTGTGAATACCAGGTGTGTCAATAAGTATCAGTTGGCACTCATTATTTGTTATTACGCCTCTTATGGTATTTCTTGTTGTCTGTGGTTTGTTAGAAATTATAGCAATTTTCTGACCTGTTAGAGCATTCAAAAGAGTAGATTTTCCAACATTTGGTTTACCTATTACTGATACAAATCCTGTTTTATATGCCATTGTTTTTTCCTCCGTAAATTTTATTATTTAGTCATTCCTTTAAAAACTTCTAAATGCATTTGGCAGTATATCGCCAAAACGAATTGTCTTGTATTCCCCATTTTTCTTAGTACATATGAGCTCCATATCATCATCTGCAAATTCAGCCATTACCTGTCTGCAAATGCCACATGGATAAATATAATCCTGGTCATCACTGACAATAGCTATTCTCTCAATATCAATCTTACCTTCCTCAGATACAGCCTTGAAGATAGCCGTTCTTTCTGCGCAATTAGTGGCACCAAATGACGCTATTTCTACATTACAGCCTGTATAAACATTCCCAGTCTTAGTCAGGAGAGCAGCTCCCACCTTAAACTTTGAGTAGGGTGCATAAGCTGTTTTTATTGCCTTTTGCGCATACTCAATAAGATCACTATCCGTCATAGATTTTTCCCTCCGTGAGCTATAATTAGCTTTATATGTATTTCATCTGAACTAAGTCTACTTTATCTCAACGGCGTTACTAATCTCCTGCCTCAAAAAGCATGAGATAAGTGCCGCCAAGTTTCGAAATAAGGGCGACTAGAGTTCAGAAAACTTCATCTGAACTAAGTCTACTTTATAAATACCATTATTTTATGTATAAGCTTATCGAATAGAATAATGCCTCCAATAGCTATACTAAAAAACGCAGATACGAAAACAGCTCCTGAAGATACATCTTTAATTATCTTTGCCCTTGGGTGGTACACATCAACTATGATATCAACCATAACCTCCATAGCTGTGTTTATAAGCTCACAGCAAATTACCAGAGCTATTGTCATGCAAAGGATGGTTAGCTCTATTTTACTGACTCCAAGCCACAATGCAAGCAGTATGACGAAGGCAGCAGCAGCTAGATGTATTTTCATATTTCTCTCTTTTACAACTGTGTACCATACGCCCTGAGAGGCATTTTTAAAGCTCTCAATAATATTTTTATTTTTCATAATAACCTCCATGATCCGTAGTGCGGTCACAAAATGTAGTGAACAGCCATCCTTCATACGCTATATAGCGAATATAAAAGGTTATTGTCTAGTCAATCCAATTTCCTTTAAAATATCTTCTTGCTTTTTAATCATAATCTTTTCTTCATCTTCTTCCATATGGTCATATCCCAATAGGTGAAAACACGAATGTGCTGTCAAAAAGGCTATTTCTCTCTCAAAGCTATGTCCGTATTCTATTGCCTGCCTTTTTGCTGTCTCAGCAGAAATAATAATATCACCCAACATTAGCTCATCAAGATCAATGTCATAATCGCCTTCATCTGAGATTAATTCACCATTAACAAACTCTACCATAGGGAATGATAGAACATCTGTTGACTTATCAATATCCCTGTGTGTCTTATTTATTTTTCTGATTTCATCATCATCCACAATTAATACACTTACTTCATATTTTTTCTCAAGCTTATCTGATTTCATGCATAGCTCAATTGTCTTTTTAATGAGTATATTTATATTATCATCAATCGCCACTTTAACCTGCTCATTTTCAATTATTATCAACTCTTGTTTCTCCTTCTCTCCGAGTTTCTTCAATATCCTGCTCTATATTACATTCTCCATTTTCTTCAATAGTCTGTTCTATTTTATTTTCTCCATCTTGTTCAATAGCCTGTCCTATTATATTTTCTCCATATTCTTCAATAAAAATATCTTTTTTCGTATATTCCTTTATTTCAGGATATTGCTCACGGGCATGAAAATATCCACTTAGCACTCTCATAAAGGAATCAGCAATTGTATCTAGATCTGCAAGTGTGAGCTGACACAAATCCATCTGCCCATCCTCTAGCTTGTCCTTAATGATTTTTCTAATCAAGCCTTTTATTTTGCCCTCTGTTCTGTCAGTCATAGACCGAACTGCTGCCTCAACAGAATCTGCAAGCATAACAACTGTCGCCTCTTTTGTTTGTGGCTTTGGTCCCTCATATCTATAATTTTCTTGCTTCGTGTTATCTTCACCTTCTGCTTTTAATGCCTTGTAATAAAAGTATGCAACAAGCGTAGTTCCGTGGTGTTGCTTTATTATATCTTTAATTACAAGAGGTAACTTGTATTTTGATGCTATATCAACACCATCCTTTGTATGCGATGTAATTACAAGTGCACTCAGGTTTGGTGTCATTTTATCATGAGGATTTCCAGATAATTGATTTTCTTTAAAGAAGTCCGGTCTTTTAAGCTTGCCGACATCATGGAAATATGCCCCTGCTCTAGCAAGAAGAGCATTACCTCCTAAGTCCTCTGTTGCTATTTCAGCAAGGTTTCCGACCATTAGGCTGTGATGATATGTACCTGGTGCTTCTACAAGCAGCTTCTTCAACAAAGGGTGATTTGAGTTTGATATTTCCAGAAGCTTTAAAGGAGTCACAATATCAAATACACTTTCAAAAAATGGAAGTAACCCAATAGTTAAAACCATTGAAACTAACCCATTAAGAAATACTACAATACTATCTGTAAGTATCGTAGTTAAATCACTTCTATATATGAAATCCAAGAAAATGATAAACACAACATTTATTATACCAAGCAAAGCGCCATTCATTGATAGCTTACTGCGCTGATTAGCCTTTGTAACCAGAAATGCAGATATAACACCACAAACCAGTCCCAAATATAAAAATTTATAGTCACCTTTGGACATCAAAGAAATGCTAACTGTAAGAGCACAGTTAATAACTACAGCCAGTTCAGGGTTTAGTAATATGGAAATTAACATCGTTCCCACAAAAATAGGAATGAGTAACCCTCCATAAAAGGGAAACAGATATCTAGCTAAAATAAGAATAATTATTACTATCATATAAATTAAAAGTAATTCTTTTCTGCTATTGTATATCTTTTTATTATATTTTTTTAAGAAAATAACAACTATTCCAGCAATAAAAAATATTGTTACCAAAATACCCAAAGAAAATAAGTAATCGTACTTACCTTTTGTTTCTAGTAGATTAAGCTCCTCAAGTAGCTTTAGCTTGTCCGCTGTTACTATATCACCAAAGCTTATTATCCTAGACTCCTTCTTGATTTTAACAATATTGGCATTATCATTATATGCTTCTTCTTTTTTCTTGGCTGTGGCCTCAACATCAATAATTCGGTTAGGCTTTAGGATACTTTTAACCAGTTGGTCACCAATGTTTTTTAATTCCTGACTTATGCCTTGTTCATTTTGATAACTGTTTTGCAAACTATGTATGTAAATAGCTAGATTGCTCTCCGTAACCTCTTCCGCCATAGACTGTGAAATGAGCTGCTTTGTCAGAACTTCAAAAGCATCCAAATCACTATCAGTCGCCTTTGAAACAAGATAAGTTATTTGATCCTGTGTCAGTGGTATTGAAAGCTTTTTTACTTCCTCGGTTAAACTCTTTTTTGCTATCTCCTGAGACTCTGTTAGCTGCTGTTTGTAGCTTTCACTATGTGATGAAATTCCAAGCTGCTTCATTCTTTTATCTATACTTCCCCTAGCAGTTGAAACAGCTTTGAAGAAGTCTTCTTTTTTATAAATAACCTCTACAAATGCCTTTGTATCTTCTTTTGTCGCAGGCGCTACATTTACAACAGCTGAAACCCTGTTTTCTTCGGTTAGAACTTCATTAACCAAATCTCTAGGCGCAGTAATATCATATGTTGAAACATCACCAGTATTTAGCCTATATTTTTGGGGTTGTGCTCCTGTTTCAATTATAATGAATGCAATAAAAACAGTTATTATTAATAGAAAAGTACGTTGAACTGTAAAGTTCCTAGTAATTTTCTTTATTTTGCTATTACTCCGCTTAACTTTTTTCATTTGCTATCCCCCACGTGAAATCAAATAAACCCAAAAATACGCACTACTTTTTTGTGTTTAAATCATGCTTATTATATGCAATGATAATTTTTTGGACTAATTCATGCCTCACTACATCCTTTTCTGTTAGGTATACAAACTCAATTCCATTAATACCTGTCAGAATATTTGTTACTTCCTTGAGCCCTGATTTTTTATCACTTGGTAAGTCTATCTGAGTGATATCTCCAGTTATTACTACCTTTGAATTAAAACCAATTCTAGTTAAAAACATCTTCATCTGCTCTGGTGTAGTATTCTGGCCCTCATCTAAAATGATAAAAGCATTATCCAAAGTCCTACCCCTCATATAAGCAAGAGGTGCTATTTCTATCATGCCTCGCTCAAGATATTTCACATAAATGTCTGCCCCCATAATCTCATAAAGTCCATCGTATAGTGGCCTTAGATAAGGGTCAACCTTGTTTTGCAAATCTCCAGGCAGAAATCCTAACTTCTCGCCTGCTTCTACGGCCGGCCTAGTGAGAACAATTCTATCCACTTCTTTATTTTTAAAAGCTGTAACCGCCATAGCTACAGCCAAAAAAGTCTTGCCTGTACCTGCAGGACCTATCCCAAAAACTATATCATTCTTTTTCATTGCCTCTACGTACAGCTTCTGTCCATGAGTCTTATACTTAATTTGTTTTCCTTTTGCTGTAAGACACACATAGTCAGTCAATATCTCATCAGCTTTTTCTATTTGCTTCTCATTAGTAAGGCTAACTAAATATAGGACATTTTGTCTAGTAATTGTCTCACCCTGCTTAGCAATATCTAAGAGTTTAGTGACAATTATTTCGGCTTTTTTTACATTTTCAGCTTCTCCACTTATTGCTATTAAAGTGCCTCTTGTCAGAACCTTTACATTAAAGGCTTCCTCTATGATCTTGATATTGTCATCATAGTTTCCAAAAATATTCATTGCATACTCTATACTATAAAAATCGATGCTCTTTTCAATTATCTCTGTCAAGTGTTACCTTCCTTCTATCTGTTGTGTAACCCCGATGTCCTCAATACACTCTACTAAAACTGTAGCTGTATAAACACCTTTTTCGTTCTGCACAATAGAAATACTATTTTTGACTATCTCTGCATTTTGTGGTATCTGTTCCTGTGCTAAAGCAAAAGCCTTGTCTGAAGCATTTTTCTTTGCGGTATCAATATCAATCTCTTTTTGCTCCAACTCATATTCATAATACTGATCTACTATCATTTCAATAGGTAAAACTAAATTTACTCCAATAGATAGCTTCTTTTTAGTTTCTATATGTTCAGAATTATTATATGGAATTTTGCTATGAAATAATTTGAATTTTTTGGTAAAAAAAACAATGGAATACATATCTTTTTGCAAGCCAGTTCTTTGAGCCTTCACAAGTTTTTGCTCCACTTGTGCACTGGCTTCATACCAGGTCCTTGCTTTCACGATACCAATAGAATGAACCATTAAAGGCATTGCATCCTTGATTTTCACGTTTTCAATTGTTCCTGTAATTAACAACTGGCCCTTTGTAACAGTATTCCCTACTTTGACCATTTCAAGCCCTGCCTTAGCAACAATGGAAGAAATTACACCATCCTTCAAAGCAACTAAATCGCAAGAAATATTCTTATTTATCAAATCAGGCGGTTTAACTCTTTCATCTACAATAACAAGAATCTTTGTTCCACGAAGAGAAATACTAATTCTTGCCAAATCGTTCATCTCAAGCATCATGTTGTCAACAATTGCATCAGGATTTATATTATATTTCAAAGCACCTAGCTTAATACCATTCTCACATAACCTCTCCATTATAACTTCTGTGGAAACCTTGCTATTTCCAGTAACTGATACATCCCAAATAAAAGATGATATAAGGAAAAATGCTATTACACAAATACCCGAACCAATAACAAAAGCTTTTCGGTTCTTGTACCTATTTAATGTAAAAGGAAGTCCCTTTTTCTTAATAATATGTACTCGACATCGTGTTTTCTTTGCAATGGGTCTCAGCGTTTTAAAATCTTTAATGCTAATACTCATTATAACTTTGATGTTTTTCTGCCATTTAACATTCCACAATCTTATCTGTCTATGGGTACATACATTAATAAATTTTCCCAAAAAATATCCTTCAACAATAATAATAACATATCCTCTAATATAATTCCATAACCTCAAAATTAACATTTTAACCTCCACGTCCCCAATGTGCTATAGAAAACTTGGTTTGTGCTATAGAAAACTTGGTTTGTGCCAAGCCTATGGCGCAGACGGAAACCTAGTTGCACTTATACTTTTCTAAAGTGCAAGCCACAGGCGCCAGCATAAGTCTAGTTGCACTTATACTTTTCTAAAGTGCAAATGAATTGTCGCATTGTATTAGAAGCCTCTATTTCAGAAATTCTAGCAACAAAATATTACCATAAATCATTATGTTCTCTGATGTAATCTCTTTTATATATATGTCTACACCATTAACTTTAATAATTCCTGCTGTTGTGTTTACGCGAATTACACCTTCATCATACTCAACAATGCCCTTATAGTTTTCAATAATAAGGTCACCATTTCCTAACATAGTCAACTTTGGCATATTTAAAACTATTTCTTTCGGCAGCTCAAGCATTTCAGTAAATCTTTCTCTCAGGTTCTGTTTCGGAGCAGCTTTAAAATCTTTTTTTTTGCTCAAATCCCGTTTACGTTTACTAACCAAGTCTTTTTTTCGCACCATATTATAACCTCTAATCTCGCTAATTAGCTAATGTCTCTACATCACCAAATTCATATCCGCTTTCTCTAACTCCTTTTATTATCATATCCAAGGCATCTGCATTATCCTTTGATACTGCGTGCAGCAGCATAATTTCACCATTATGCAGGTTATTTATAACCATTTTATAAGCATACTCAGGACCCCTTATCTTATCTCTATGCCAGTCATCATATGCAAAGCTCCAAAACATATTAGTGTAACCAAGCTTGTTGGTAATGCTCAGACTTTTTTCACTATACTCACCTTTTGGTGGCCTTAAGAACTTCATTTTAGCTCCAAATTTTTCTGTAAAAGCTCTCTCTAACCCTAGGACTTCCTCCTCTATTTCAGAGTCGCTCTTTTCTGGTAAGCTAGGGTGATGAATTGTATGATTTCCAACGGTATGTCCCTCCTCTACCATTCTCCTAACCAGGTCTTGATGTTCCTTTAGATATGGTCCAGTTATAAAAAATGCGGCCTTAACGTTATTGTCCCTTAACGTATCAAGTATTTTGCTTGTGAATCCATTTTCATAACCTTCATCAAAGGTTAAATATATTGTTTTTTTAGTAACATCACCAACAAACATACCTCCATACCTAGTTAATACTTCATTTGCCCCAGGATCTGGCTTTGGGGTTTGATTATTTGGTTGTCTCAAAAGCCCCCAGCATCTCTTCTGTGCATATGGAAATATGCTCTGCTGTGAAGTAAACGAAGAATTCATTTCTTCAATCAATCTTCCTGTAAGCTCTGTAGAATAGTCGATATTTCTGCTGCTGGCACTATATACTCCACCCATATCAGAGAGATTTGAATTCATTGTAGAATTATTCTTGCGAATGACAAAGCATTCTACAACAGTGGCTAATAGCAACAGTAAAACAAATATGGTAATTACTTTCTTTATTTTCAATTTGAATACCCCCATTATCTTAAATATTAAAGTAATGTTGATCTAAAATTATCCCAATTAATATTTATTACTAAGAATAATTTTTCTCATATATATTTATATAAAGTTTATTCACATTTGAGAACAACAAAAAGCCTTGTAAAGTGTTAAAAAACACAATACAAGGCTTTTAAGTAAAATTTATTTATTTTCTATCTGTTTTAACTTATCTATTCTTATTAGTTCCTCACTTATTTTCGGAATTTCAATATCATCAGATTTTTCAACCTTCACATCTATGAACAGTCTAATCCTTTCTAAAGCACCGCCAATCATATTCAAAGCATTTACTGCATTATCAGGGTCAACTATAGCCTTTACAACATACGGTGGAACAACATGTCTTCCATTGACCATAATATAACCTCCAGCAACTCTGACTTCACTGGTGTCTATAATTCTTTGTTCGTTTATTGCTAAAGCCTGTGCATCAGTTGCTCTGAGCTCATTAAGTACGAATAATAGATCATCGTCCTCAACATTTAGCGAATCCTCTTTTTTAAAAGTTACTAAAACTCCCCGGCCTTTTACATTTGTTAGTCCTGCTACAGTCTTCAGCTTTTGGATTTCATCAGCCAACAGCTTCAGGTTTTCATCTGAATTACCTCTTGCACTTTCAAATTTTCCTAATTGGACTTGTAATTCACCGAGCTTAACTCTCAAGTTTTCGTTGTTCTTTTGCTCATTAAGGATTTTTACAATTAGATCATCCTTCTTTTGGCTCTCCAAGTTCAACACCTTTGCGTCGTTTCTAATGCTTTGAAACTGCCAAGAAAGCGCAAGTCCAAGAATTACGCAGACAATCGATATTGATATATTTCTACTTATCTTTTTTGCTTTCATTATCTATTACCTCCAGTCTTGAAGTCAGACCATTAATATTATTTAAAAATTTTGGTATTACAATATCTTTCTCTTGCGTTAATGTTACACGCTTTTTTAACTCTATCATCTCTTTCACAATATCGTTATCCTTCATAGTAGCATATAGTGCCGCTGAATCCCCTATAGCCTTTATTTCATAAGGTACTGCGTATCTATTGTTATTTATTTTTATAGTAGGTCCTGAGCAAAGCTGCTCACTTGTAGCAATTATTCTTTCATTATTAATTGAAATGGCTTGGGCTCCAGCAATCTTGAGCTGATTCACAACATTTAAGATATCCGAATCATGTATAATAAAATCCATAACTCTATCTGAATCAAATTTTTCTGCATCGTTCAACGTTATTATTACTCCATCTCCTGTTACATCAGATAGACCAGAAATAAGCTTCAAATTATCAAGCTCACTTTTTGAAATAACATTTGCAACATTAATAGAAGATGCTTTTAAAAAAGCTTCCTTATCATTCTCCAACTTTGCTATCTGAGACTTATAGTCCTCTCCAGCTTTAATTCTCGTATCCAATTGACCCTTTAGTCTACCCATATCAAGCGTTTCAGCAGACGCACGTTGCATACCAACAGTACTCCTAATCTGGATAGTGACTAGAATTCCAAACAATGCAAATATAAAAAACAATATAAAAACGTTATCCTTAAATTTCATAATACCTCTTAGCTCTTTTAGACATTCTAACAATCATTCTACTTTTATTATTCTACTTTTAATAAGCATTTTTTTCAAGCATAAACTATTTTACTCATATTTTTAGTTTAGCCATTGACAACAATGCAAAGTGTATTGTATACTAATATTCGTCTTAGGGGAGTAGCGCAACTGGTAGAGTTACGGTCTCCAAAACCGCAGGTTGCAGGTTCGAGCCCTGTCTCCCCTGCCAGTGAAATAGCCACTTACGAGGTTTCTTGTAAGTGGCTATTCTTATGAAAAAACGGAATTTTAGCGGAATATAAATCACTAACTTTATATAGATATTTTTTATTAGATTACTAAACTTTTAAAAGTTTTTTTAGGAAATTTTTCAAACTTCTATTTATGCTGATATGGGAAATAGCTCGCATTTTTCCAAACTCTTTGACGGTGGTAAAGTCTACTCTCTAAATGTTTGAGTATTTTCCTATTAAATCAACCATACAGGTACAAAATAATTTTTCCTATCAATAGGCATAACATCACTGCAAAAACAAATTACATTTCCAGTTCCAACCTCTTTACCCGTTTTTTCAAGCACTCCAAAATGTCTTATTGCATCTTTTTTGGGATTTCCGCTTTTTTTGATTTCAATTGGGTAAAGTATGTTATCTTGTTCTATTATTAAGTCAATCTCTTTATTATCAGTATCCCTATAATAAAATATGGGGGGACGTTTACCTGCATTATAATAGCTCTTAATAATCTCACTAACAACATAGGTTTCAAAAAACGCACCAGACATAGCTGACACTTCTAATGTTTCGCTACTTGTCCAGCGAGTAAGATATGCACACAGACCTGTATCTAAAAAATACATATTTGGCGATTTGATTATTCGTTTCAATAAATTATTAAAGTATGGCTCTATTAAGGTTATTATACCTGATGATACCAAAATAGATAGCCATTGTTTGGCCGTTGGGGGACTAATACCAACATCTTTTGCCATATCTGCATAATTCACCATCTGGCTTGTTCTTGCCGCACAGCAAGTCATGAAACGCATAAATGCAAGCTCATCACCTACCTGCGATAAATCTTTGATATCCCTCTGCAAATACGTGTTCACATATGAAGAATAATACATCTCTATGTCTTGTTCATTTTCATATAATGCTGGCATCGAGCCTTTAAAAATTCTATTGTATACTTCTTTCAAATCCTGCTTTTTTACTTTGTTTAGTTTATCGTATAAAATCACAGAATCTGTTTTATAAGGTGTGCTTTTGTATCCCTTAATTTCACTACTTGATAATCCCAGCATAGTAATAACACCAACACGCCCAGCAAGACTTTCACTTACATTTTTCATCAAATGAAACATCTGAGAACCTGTTAGCCAAAAATCTCCTTTGTTTTTGTGTTCATCAACATACATTTTAATATAGGGCAGGAGTTCAGGCGCATATTGTATCTCATCAATGATAACAGGTGGTGCATATCTTTGTATAAAAAGTGCAGGGTCATTCACAGCAACATCTCTAACCATTGGATTATCAAGTGTTACATATTTGCGTCCGTTCTCAGCTAACTTTTCAAGCAGTGTTGTTTTACCAACTTGACGAGGCCCTGTTAAAAGCACAACAGGAAATGTTTGGCTTGTCCTTAATACAATTGTTTCTAAATCTCTATTTATATACATATAGTCACTCCGTTAAATGTAAAGTATAACTTTATTATAACCAATTATTTTTTATAAATCAACAGTTTTAAATGATTATGCTAATACATAATATTGTTGTGAGAGAATTAAAATTATAATTTTAGGACAAAAAAAAAGCCCTGTACTAGGAGGCTATTTCGATGATTCTTTAATTCTGCTATGTGAGGGAGTTTTCTTTTCAGCAATATCAAATGATTCACATAGACATTCCTGAATAACATCTGACGTTATTAGAACTGATTCCTTATTCAATTTTTCACCTTCTTTCATATTACACTTTTATTATATACCCATAATGTGCATGTATCAATTAAGTTTATGTTAAATGTTAAATTTTTAATTTTTAAATAGTTTGTTGCCAATCCTATTTAACCAAACCATAAAAAACCGAATCACAGATTCCTGTATTATTTTTATCTCCTTGTCGCTTCACTCCTTCTTTAATCAGACCACATTTTTCCATTACTTTACCAGAAGCAGCATTGTTTAAATCATGCCTTGATTCAACACGATTAACCTGTATTTCTTTAAATTTGCGACGTCTGTGCTGCCGATTACTTACCTTAACTCTTTCAACTCTATGCACCATTGATAATGATTCAACGAATTACTATCTTTTTCCTACATGCTGAATTACGTGTACTAATATAAATTATGCTTATACTCCAAGTCTACATGTTTTTCTCCAAGAACTTAATAATTTTAGCATTTGTAATCTCTGGAATACAAGTGGTGGGTTACTTCTATCTCCACATATTATGCAATGTGATTTTCCATATGATGTTTGTATATACTTTTCGCTATATTCAACATCCCATAGTTTTAATGTTTCCTCGTATGCTTTATAATAATCCACTTGTCCTTGTAATGTTCTAAAATTTAGTGCCTGTTCCATTTTTCCCCCTTTGAAGATGTATTCGTAAAATATCAATAATGTGTATCACCTTATCTGCGGATTATGCTCATTTTTCTACTATTAAACATTTCGACTATTAAATAACTCTACCAAATGATTATATTGCCAATCACGTTCTTCGTTAATGTCTTTTTTCGCATAGCCAACTGCTTTTGCCGCATATGCAGCTGCGTGAGGAGCATGAGTTGCCACATGTGCAGTCGCGGCAGCATGTCCGCAAGCGCGAGCAACAGCCGTAGCTGAATCATCTGAAACTTCTCTCGCAGAGGTATGAGACGCAAATGCAGCTTTACGAGCATCTGTCATCTTTAATTCACCACTAACCCAAGCACGTCCTGCTTCAATAGCATTTCGCGGATTGCGGTCATAGGGATACTTTTCTTCAAAGTATGCTAGCACATGTTCTGCACAGTCAGTAGCCCATATTGCCAACGTTTTATGCTCGCACTCACTCACAACCTCCATAATTTTATTATTCATATAATCTACCTTAAATTTTGATTTTTCCATTGTTTTATTTTTCTTCCTTCTGCATCTCTAGATTTGTTTTGTACAGTAAATCTTTGAGAACCAAAACGGTATCCTCTAAAGAATAATTATGAGTTGCCATCATCTCTCTTATCATATCAATGAATATGCTATGATATTGCTTACAATCTACGGTGCTTTGATATTCTCCAAGAATCGGGTAAAGTGTATATTAGTTTATCCACGGATATGCTCATTTGGCGTGACTACATTTCCTTTTGGAATTTGTTCATGAAATATATTCCTAAAACTTTATAAATCAGATACACGCATACGGTGACAAGGGTTACCCACAATGCTGCATTTATCAAAATTGTTATATATGCAACATCCATAATTAGCCACTGTGTAATATCAGCAGCCTTTGCTTTTGCTCTGTTGCGAATAATTACATTTCTTTCATCTTTAAAATCAATTTCGTTTTGTTTCATAATACCTGGGTTTTTCTTCTCAAAATTCTTCATGAATAAATTAGCAATACTCGTACCAAATAATCCAGCACCGACCCCTATAAAGACCCCAGAAATAGACTTCAGTTCTTCACTTCTTAGAAACAAACTTACACCAATTAAGCAGATTCCAACTAGCATAGTAAAAACGTAAAAAGCTTTTTTCTTTAACATAATTCTTCCTCCTCATAAATAAAGATTTCTTCAATGCTCATTTCAAAGTACCGTGCAATTTTAAATGCCAAAATAATTGATGGATTATATCGTCCGTTTTCAAGAGAACCAATGGTTTGCCTTGATACTTCTAAAATGGCTGCAAGTTCTTCTTGTCGAATTCCTTTTGACTTCCGAATTTCTTCTAATCTATTTTTCACTTTCTAATCTCCTTTCATTTTTTTGGAAAGTTAACTTTACATATATAATATCACGTCTAATCATTTATGTAAAGCACGCTTTCCATACCCTACTTAAATCAATTTTAGAATTTTTGCAAATACTACAACCGCAGAGATTTAGCCAGCATGCATTCAATTAAAGTTAATAAAGCAAATGGAACACCTAGAGAAATTTCTTCTCAATTTGATAAAGAGGGTTATTGGGTTTATGGCAATGATATTTACAATAATAATAACTCTATAATATATTTTGATGAAAATGGTAGGATGATATAATTTGAAAACTTTGGGCATATCAAGGTACAGGTGTTTGCAGGTTCTCCAATACTAAAAACAGTAAAATCAAATGTTGCTCCATCAAGGAATCTGGGAGTACTTATATCCTTATATCTACTAAAACAACTTGTATTTTGGCTTATCCTCACCTAGTAGCTTCCACCTAACATAATCTGCTAGAATAATCCCTGTAAGACTTAATATAAACCACAGGGGGAACATTTGAGGACATATCTGACCTAATAAATTAAAAGGTTGAGTATAATTCCATACATTCCATCCAAGTAATAAATTGACTATACAGCCCGTATTAAACTCTAAAATATAGATAATTAATGTTCCTATCAATCCTTGTTTCCAAAGAGGAGTTTTCCATGTAAAACATTCATTTATTCCATCAAGGAGTAGAAATATCAATCCTCCGAGAATATACATAGTCCAATGAGAATATCCTCTATAAATTAATTCTAAACAGTAATAGATTAATACTTCATCTCTGGTAAATTGGCTCTTCTGTAACTAATAGTAAAGTCATGTGCCCTGCTAATATTGTATTTGTACAAATACCATTTAAGTCTTTTATTTTTTGTATAAATATATAATTGTCAATCATTTATTAAAAAGCAGTAAAAAAGCGAGAGCAATTACACCCTCACTCATTTATATATCTAGATTGAACATGCAGACGTTCTTTTAATGCTTCCTGAAGTACTTGGGAAAAGTTAATATCCTCTCGTTCTGCCACCTCATTAAGCCAGCTTGGGAGTGTAACATTTTTCCTAACAGTTCGATTATCATGAGCACGTCGATAAGCATCTATGTCGATATCCACTAATGCCAAAGTTTCCCCAGTCTCTGCTTTAATATTTTTCAAATCACTTGCATCTGGTATTGTCCTACCCTCGTCCAATTCATAACATGCCCACATTCCTATTGCATCACGTGCCATATCAATAGCTTCTGCCAGGTCTTTACCTTGGGTATGGATATCTAAATCATGAACAGACACAGCATATCCGAAATTTTCCACAGGTTCCACTATCACTGGGTATACTCTTCTCATAGTTTCATTTCCCTTCTTTTTTTGTTTTACTATCATTTCAAACAGGACAAACAGGAATTATTTTATTCCTGCTTTTTTTAATATAGCTTTTGCAGTTATTTCATTTATCTCAGCATGTCTTGGGACTGGTTCGGATATTGTGCCGTTACTATATATGTCATGGCTAGCTCCGTTACGGACTAATTTCCAACCGCTTGTTTCCAGTTTCTTAATCAAATCTCTTCGATTCATTTTTCTTTAGCCCCTTTAGTATACTGTTTATACTTGATATTATACGTGCTTAATGCGCATACGTCAATTAATTTATATTAAATATAAATTAAAAAGGTACCTGTGCACGAGTTCTTCTTAAAAGAATTGAAACCTTTACCTTTTTCGAACTACACGAAAAACAAGATATACCCTGGTAGCACTAATGATATGAGGGAAAAGAGCAATACCATCGTCCCACCAAACTTATTTTTGTTTTTCCATGTCCATACTCCAAAACTAATTGAATATATACTTATCCATATTACCAGTAGCAAAATTGCTATATTTATAATCATTTACCCTCCATGTACCAAATGAATTGCCCCGTTATTAGTTTTCTTTTTGCAACTGCCAGATTATTTGAAGCTATCCCTGTCTAATTATATTAACATCAATCTTTATCTTGTATTCAGACTGAGGAAAGATTTCAGGCCACTTTGCCTTCTCCCATTCCTCTATAGTATTAAAATTTCGCTTGGTAAGCTCGCCAAATCCAAATATATCAGATTTGAAATCATATGTTGCCTTTGATAAGAGGGCTTTTAATGCTTCGTTCAAATAATCCTCATATGCCTTTTTTAGCTTAGCAGCTTTGTCTGGCTCATCATAATCATTATCACTTTGTACTGCTTTCACATCAATCTTTAGTTTTAAATTTATATCAATTTCCGGTTTCCCGTTTTTAACTGTCACTTTGGTAATTGAGGACTTTTCTTTTATTATATTCCCTAAGACTTTAAATCTATCATCAAGTGGATCCTTCACTTCAATATTTATATTATTATTTGCGCCTGTAAGTAATGCAAATAACGTTGCCTCCTGTGGATCAAGGTTTCCAACCATTTTGTCCATCTTAAAAACAGCCAAACCTTCTATAATCATTTTTTTACTCTCTTCATCAGCGCTAGGCTTGCTGCTTTCATTTATATCTTTATCAATACCCATATATATGGCAACAGGCTGAGCGCCATAATTTTTCGCCCTATATAGATAATCTTCTAATTGAGTACTTGGTACAAGAAAATCCGTTTCATATGACTTGAAAAGTAAATCATAATATTTTGCAGGACTAGACGATAGCTTTGGATGTACTGATTCAATATATTTTTTTGCACCATCAGCTGCAATAATAACATTAACATTAGGCCTAATCTCCATGTTTTGTTGCAATCCATTTAAGAATGCAGTCACTCCCTCTTTAGCTACTTTTTCAGAGACAACAATTATTTTGGTATGGGATAGATTTATTTTTCTGCCCACATACTCACCGGTTTTTTTTAAACCAGATAAAAAATTATCTGTTTTAAATGATGTAATAACTGTAGTTTCCCCACCACCACCACTGCCACCTGCTATGGATTTCGGCACTGCAGTCTGAAATATTAGATTAAAGGAGTTTGAATCTGCTTCGTCAATTCCGATTGCAATGACATAAGCTAAATTTTCTATTTCACCGTTATTGTAGCAACCTACAAGAGTGACTGCACAAATTGCAATACTTAAAAACAAACTAATAACTTTAATTTTTCTGTCCATTTTTTACACCTCCATTGTCTTTTACTCCAACCTTCTTAACAGCTCCCATAATGATAATCACTAAAGGTAACGCCATTCCAGTAAGCCATATAAGATTTAGCGCATTACTACCTATCAGTTCAATATTCAACCTTTTTGATATAAGTGCAAGAGAGAATACTATAACAGCCATCGGTAAAATCATTGGCTTTGATCGTTTCAAATCTAATGTCTTGGAAAATATATATATTATAAAAGTAAATATTACGCCTAAAAACAAAAACGCACTTATCGCACTAATCAATACAAAAACAGATTCAATTCTTTGCAAATAATTCCCAATTTCTATACGTCTAGCCAATTGAAAGATAGGTACTTTTTTATCAATTGCAATCTCATATGGAAATACCAGAATAAAGCTTAGCGTAGACCAAAGAAGAAGCAAACCGGATATAATTATCGATGAATATCCCACTTTTTTTAGATATTGCTTTTTGAAAAACGGAACCATGAAAAAGAGTATTATAATTGATGAAAATACTGAAAGTTTTAGAATACTTCCTTTTGCTATTGATGCATATCCATCTCCTAGTATAGGAAACAAATTATTTGTTTCGAACTCAGGGATAGCACCTAATGTTATCAATATAAATCCTACAATTACTATTGGTACTAAAAATGCATTTATTCTTGCGACGACTTCTATTCCATAGTAAGCTGCTGCTAACATGCCTATCAAAAATAGAACTCCTACATATTCCAGTGGAGATTTATCTAAAGATATAATTTTAAAAGTTTGTGCAAACGCACCTAAATTAATAGAAACAACTAGTGTCAAAAAAACTGTAATCAATAGACCAACTACAACTTTAAATATTCTTCCACCAACACTGGCAGAAATGTCTATCAAATCTAAGCTACCAATATTTTTATATAGCTTTACTACAATTGTAAAATAGATTAATGTAATTAGAGTTATAATAATGGAAATCATCCAGCCTGCGCTTCCTCCAAAATGTACCATATCTTTTGGAAAAATCAACATTACTTGAGCAAATACTAGATTTATCATTAAGGCCGTTGCTTCCCATGATCCAAATTCGATTTTATTCTTCACTTTAACCTCCATGAGCCACAATGTGCAGCCACATAATGTGATGAAATTGCTATCTTCTAGCTAATCTTCATCCTTTTCATTCGAATCTTTGACAGACCAACCTCTACTTATCTTGGGTTGGCTTTTAATATCCTTTGTATTTAAATAATCTGGTCTTTTTTCCTGTTTCCATATAGGTTGCCTTACGAGCTTGTCTGCATATTTATCCTTAGTAACAGGTCCGAAAGGAGTTAGGAAAGGAACACCAAATGATTTTGATGATGCTAATAGCAATGAATTCAGCACTAACCCCAACGCTATTCCAAGAAAGCCTGCTACTGCTCCCAGAATAATGTATGCAAAACGTATCAGCCTTATGGAAAAAGACATTGAGAAGCTGGGTACAGAAAAAGAACCAAGTGCAGTTATTGCTACAATTATTATCATAACTGGGCTGACTATGTTTGCCATTACAGCGGCCTGTCCTAAAATAAGGCCTCCAACTATTCCAATGGTTGATCCAATTGCCCCTGGTACCCTTATTCCAGCTTCTCTTATCAGTTCAAAGGAAAGCTCCATTATCAAAATTTCAACAACACATGGAAACGGTACATTCTCCCTTGCGGCTTCAATAGCAAACAATAGATTGGTAGGGATCATCTCTTGATGAAAAGTTGTAATTGCAATATATATTCCAGGTAACAAAAGTGCAATTGCTATACCTATAATCCTTATCATACGTATAAACGTAACATATGGAAACCTAATATTTGAATCTTCAGTGGTATGCAGAAATTCCGTTATGGTTGCTGGCATTACTAGTACAAATGGACTTCCATCTAATGCAACAGCTACATTGCCTTGAGCAAGCATCATTGCAACCTTATCTGGCCGCTCAGTTGCTAATATTTGTGGTGCAGCCATAAATGTATTGTCCTCTATAAGCTGTTCCAACTCACCAGAATCAAAAATGTAATCCACCTTTATACTTTTAACTCTTTTTAATACTTCGCGAACTAATGAATCATTTGCGATATCTTTTATATACATTACAGCGCACGGAGTATTGCTCCTTTTGCCTATAGTCACGCCTTCAATCATCAAATCCTTATCTTTTAAAATCTTCCTCAGTAAAGCTGTATTAGCTCTAATTTGTTCATTGAAAGCCTCTTGCGGACCACGAATAACAGTTTCTGATTTGGGTGCATTGACCCCTCTGTGATCCCAGAATTTTGTATCTGCCATAAAGGCATATTCCAAGCCTTCAACAAATATCACACAACCGCCAAAATTCACATTACTTATAACCTCTGTGTACTTCTGTACTTTTTTTATCTGATTATATGGAATCAACCTATTAAATATAAATTCACCTACATCAACGGGCTTCTCTTTAATCTCAAGATTTGAAAGCAGCATTAGCGGTTGAAGAATGTTATTGCTAATAACCGTTCTATCAGTCATACCATCAATAAAAACAATAAATGACCTTAAGACTTTATCTTTCACAGTTATATTGAATTCTCGATAAAGCAGATCAGTATTTTTTGGCATATCATAAGTTGTCATCATTATTTTCTTATTTAGCTCAATATCGCTAGATATGTTGTTTTTTAAAATGTCATCGTTCACTGTACAACCTACGAATGCGCCCTCTAATTCTTTCTTATCAAATACGTCCAGAGATGCTATGTTTTGTGCTGTTTCACAGTTTATAGCCTTGTTCTCTTTGAGTACAAAGCCTTCCTTTCCCTTTTGTTCTTTATAAAAAATATATTTCCCAATAGAATTTAGAAATCCCAATGTGCTGCTCCTTCATAGTCTATCAATTTGTGATACTAATTAAGAGTATTTTGTTAAATAATGAGTATAAATATACCAACTATTTAGCAAAACATATAAAATTGGAATTTATCAGCAAATATTATTACCAAAATCGTTTGTAAATTTATGTAATTGATTTTTAATATATAAATAATGTGATTTTCCTTGTTAATTATTATTTATTAAATTATTATTGTATATAAAGATATTTACCTCTTACATTGTAAGGCTCGTTAGGAGATTCCATGAATAAAAAGCATCAAAAATTAAGCTTTTTTATAATAATTTTTTTGTTAATATTAAATACCCTTCCAGTATATGCTTGGACGCCTGAAGAGAATCTTTCCGCTAGTTCTGCCATTTTGATGGATACAATTAGAGGACAGGTATTATATGAAAAAGATGCAGATAGTCTTTTTTCTTCTTCAATTATGTGTAAGCTCATGACAGCTTTGATAGTCATCGAGAAAACTCAGTTGAATGCTAAGGTTACTATAAGTAAAAACGCTGCTAGTGCAAATGGTTTATCATTAAATCTTGTAGTTGGAAATCTCTATAGTGTGGAGGACTTACTATATGCTATTATGCTATCCCAAGCAAATGATCCTGCTATGGCTTTAGCTGAATATGTTGGTGATGGTGATGTCAATAAATTTGTTGGGTACATGAATGACAAAGCTAAAGAGCTGATGTTGAATGATACTTTTTTTGTAAATCCCACAGGTCTGTATGAAAAAAGACAATTTACATCTACTAGAGACATAGCTAAGCTTGTTAAAATCGCAATTTCAAATCCGATTTTTAATTCTGTATTTGCTGCTAAAGGCATAGCCTGGATTAATGGAAAGGATTCATCTGTTCTCGCTAATCAGAATAAATTATTTTGGAGTTATACTGGTGTTGATGGTGGTAAAATTGGGACAACCCCTCAGCAAGGTACTACTTCGGTTACCACCGCAACCAAAGATGGTAGACGGATAATAGCAGTGGTATTTGATAAAAATGAAAGAAATACGCTAACACAAACTACCCAGTTATTTGATTATGGATTTTCTTGCTATAATAATGGTATTTTAGTGTCTAAAGATATTCCTTTGCGAAGTATTACAATTGAAGATATTGATGTTAATTTAATTAGTAAAATGGATGTTTACTATACTTATCCTATAGGTGAAAGCTATATAAAAAGCATTAGCTTTACTGCAAATGAGAAGTTGATTCTTCCTATTAATAAAGATACTATTGCAGGTGTATTAAATTATACATTAAACGATGACACTGTCATAGACGTGAATCTATATTCAGATAAAGTAATAGTTGCGCCAGAGGATTATAAATCAAAGATTAATAGGATATTTGATGAAAACCGGGATTTAGTTATAATTGTATTTGTTCTTGTAGCCATTGAAAGTGTTCTCTTTATCTATAACCTCATAAAACTAATCTATAAGAAGTTAAAGAAGACTTAGTTCAGATGAAGTTTTCTGAACTCTAGTCATAAGATGAAAAAACAAGAACACGGAATATTCCGTGTTCTTGTTTTTTGAATTTATACAATGTCTGCGTCAAGTTTCTTTAAGTACGTCCCCCGTTTTTTCGATTTGTCATTATTTTCAATATATGTTTTGAGTACCTTTTCTAAATCAAGTACATCCCTCATTTCATAATAACCTGATTTTTTGTGTATGAATTGAGTAGCCTTTATAGCACCTTGAGCAAATGCTTTTCTAGAGAAAGACTCATGGCTTATTTCTATCTTATCATCCTCTCCAACAATCATTACTTCATGCCTTCCGACTACCCCTCCTGCTCTAACCGAATTAATAGGTATTTCAGAATTAGAAATATTGATTCCTTTATTTTTAAGTCCATTTTGTATTTCACATGCAATTTTCTTAGCCGTTCCGGATGGTGAATCTAGCTTATTTTTATGGTGTACTTCAGTAATCTGGAAGTCATAATTGCTCAGAAGACTAGAAGTTAAGTTTGTCAAAAGCATCATTACGTTTACGCCTAGTGTGATGTTAGGAGCATACACTATTCCGTTCTTGTACTTTCTGGATATTACAAATATCTTTTTTAGTTCATATGCTGAAAAACCAGTAGTTCCAATGACAATATTAACTCTGTATTTTGAAAATACTATTGCATTTTTTAGAGCAGCCTTCGAATTCGAGAAGTCAATTACAACATCTGGCTTATTTTTGAAAATAACCTGTTCCAAATTGTCGGAACTACTGACAATTATACCAGTATTATCAATCCCTAGAATCTGCCCTAAATCCTCGTTTTTAGATTTACTATTTGGACTGCAAATGACTGAAACAAGGTGAATCTCTTTTTGATTCAAAATTGATTTAGCAATTTCCTTTCCCATACGACCTAATCCTGAAATACAAACTTTAATCACAAAAAGTCCCTCCTTTTAATAAAAGTGACGAATAAAATTTAAATAAAATTAATAAACGTGAAGAAAATGAATGGACAGTAAATTAAAAATACTACAGTAATAAACTGTAGCATTGGATGAAAATATAAAGAACAAATTCATTTTCTCTCCAACGCTTACGAGGTTAGCTGCCGGATTCGGGTTGCAAGAGACTAACCCTACCTGAATACTCAGGACTCACCCCAATAAATGGTTCCCCCGCTTATAGTCGTGGTGACTATAATTTAGCGATAAATTATTAAATTAAATTTATATCGTAATTATATTACATTATACGAAAATTGTCAATATTTCCTCAAATCGATTAATTTATTCAAAAATACGTTGATTAAGACAAAATAGATTCATCAATCTTGCCGTTACCCATTTTAACTAGGTATACGTCGTAATATTGCTTCCCAAGTTCATTTGCAAAGGCCTTATCTAAAACTGCAAAATCAAATCTTTTTTGACCTTTAATTGCACTTCCTGTATCCATAGCAACGGTAAATCCAAGTCCTTTTATGTAGAACACAGTACCATATGGCCAATGGCTATTATCTATTGCTATTGATACACCTGGAATTATAGGTTGTCCAGAGCTAGTTATTCCCTTGTCATTACCACATTCTTCTTCTGATGGCGTATATGCTGTGCCTAAAAATTGTCCTAAGTATTTTCCTTTTTTGTTACTAGCTTCTAAGGATACACCATCATATATTTTATAGGATTGAGGTGTAAGGCCCACAGATGCTGCCTTTTTTAGTGATTTTTGCAGTTCAAGATTATCACCGCTCAAATCATTTCTGCTTGCCTCTAATTGATTGTTTTGCTTTTTCAAACTCTCAATTTGCTTTTTTATTTGAGCATTTTGATTTTTGAGCTCAGAGTTTTGCTTATTCAATTTATCACTTTGAACTTTGTATGTATTGCTATTTGAAGTTAGAGATTGATTTGATTTCAGTATCAGCATTGCTTCTACATTTTGATCGTTATATTTTTCTTTGTAATTTGCTACTACATCATTTATTTTTATGCATTGGAAAGTAAGAACTGCAATTGTGCAAATTAGAGCAAGTATAAGAATTTCAAATATATAATTTCTATTTCCCTTGCAGCTTTCAGAATCATTCATAATACCTAAACTCCTTAAAATTATTCATTTATCCATATTATTAATTATTTTCATAAATATTTGCATTTATACCTGTGGCATAACATTCTTTTTTGTGGAAGTATATTTAACTAAGTGATTTTAGTGTAAAATTACTTTTTTTCTAAAATTTAAATGTTATACATTCTATCAAAGAATCAAAAACTATATTAAAGTAAGATTTAAATAAATTGGAGGTCAAATTAATGAAAAAAAAATTAGTTACTTTCTTTATTATTTTGAATTTAACCATTCTAAGTATCAGTTTAGCTTCAGCAGAGCCAAATAATTCTAAAAGCCCCGAACAATTCGTCAAAGAATTCCTTTGTGCTAAAATGAAAACCATTGTTTCTAAAAACATAAATGACATAGATAAATTTTATTCAAAGAAATCTCGTGATTCTCAAAAATACATGATGTTTACCAAGCAGAATCTTTTACAAGAATATTTAATAGCATATGCATCTCATGACTACGTTATTGAAAAAGTAACACCTCAAGTAAAAATTATTAGCTCTAATGTAGAAAATGATACTGCAACAGTTGAAGCTATTCTTAAAACAGCTATCTACTGGAATGCCTCAAATGCACTTGGTAAACCTATTGTTGGTATGAAATCCGAAAAGCATATATTTAAGTTAAGTAAAGAAAATAATAAATGGAAAATAATTATGGATCAATATATGACCAGCCGTGGACATTCAGATGAGTCACTCAAAGAAGATTATACCAGATTGTCCCACACCATTGAAAAGTTAGAAAAAGAAGCTAAGGAATCAATATCTAGATCAAAGCAGAGTGAACCGGCAAAACTTACTCTGGCATTCTCTGAATCTCATAACAAGAATAGAATCAAAAGCATTTTTGCACCTGGTAAAAATGAAGCAAATCAAAGTTTGCCTAAAGTTACTGCTAGCTATAACAGAGATAGTGCAAATAATTGGGCTTACACTTATTGGGATACTTATTCGACAGCATGTATAAATCTAGGTGACCAAAAATGGGAAGGTGGTGATTGCACAAATTTCATTTCCCAATGTCTGAAAGCTGGTGGTGCAAGCAACGATAAAATCGGATCATATCAATGGTATTATGATAATAATGGTTCTTCAAAAACCGCAGCTGCCAGTTATTCTTGGACATGGGCTACAGCTAGAGGTTTTAATTATACTATACTTGGAAATTATAAAACCAACGAATATGGTCCAAAAGGCACTGAAAAAGTAATAACAAGTGATTCTGACTATACTAAAGAAATGGGGCAGTCTCTTACTTATGGAGATTTTGTACAATATGAATGGTCTCCAACTTCTAAAATCGAGCATTCTGCCATTATAGTAAACATGATATATAATAGTTCAAAAGATAGATATGAGCCAGTTATCGCTGAACACTCACACGATGCATGGTATATCCCATGGACAAATAATGCCTATAAAACGCATTTCATTCACATTACAGGTATAAATTAGAAAATATATTCTCAAATATGTTTGCGCGGTTGCTTTACAGTGACGCTAACTCTTTGATTGCAATATCATCCACTTGCTTACACTAGAGCTCTTGATAAGTACTTCCGTGTGAAAGGGCATATTTCAATACATTTACCACATAAAGTGATGTCTTTATTAATATTTTGAGAAGATAAATCTCTCGCCATCTTTCGGCAATCAAGCGGGTTATAAAAGGAATCCCTATCCTTGTTTACATTCCATAACTCTCCTGAGATAGCTTTTGCAGGGCATGCCTTTGTACAAGCAATACAAATGTCACAATATGATTTATTTATTGGTTCAGCGCACTGTAACTCAGCATCTGTTATCAGGGAAGAAATTCGTACAGCCGAACCATATTCCTTTGTAACAAGTAATGCACTCTTGCCAATCCAACCAATTCCAGCTCTTGTTGCAACTGTTTTGTGAGGTAAAGAAGTTCTATAGTTGCCAAATTCTTTGACAAAATCGGTTGTTTGAGCACATGCTTTGTACCCCCTACTTACCAAAAACTCTGCTCCGATAGTAACTATATTATTTAGAAGCTCATTAATTCTGTGGTATTCATTGTAGTAGTCTATATTTGGCCCATTATGTATGGACTTGATAACCTTTTTAGATATTACTACTGCTACAGATACTCCAAAATTCATATTTCCGTCTTCAATTACAGATTTCAAGTTTGCAAAGCCAACTAAATTTGCACCACTCTGGTACAATATTTCTTTTAATTCTTTATCAATTGGATCCATGTTTCTACACCTCGCCAATATAACTTCTAGTGGTATTAGGAAGAATTAGTCTTCCCTTATTACTATGCTTCTTGAATAAAGTATCAACAGTTAAGAACATTGCAGCTGTCGCGTCTGAAAGTACTATCTATTTTCAAAATCTTTAAATAATAAACTTGGCTGTATGCCTTTGTTATTCTGATATTTTCCACTTGAGTACTTATCATATTCACCTTCTAGTGTATGGTAATATATCTGGCATATTTCAACATTAGCATAAATCTTAACTGGCTGAACGCAAAACATTTCAAGTGTCCAATAACCTTTAAAGCCTACATCTCCAAAACCTGCTGTTACATGAATAAATAGTCCCAATCGGCCAATTGATGACCTACCTTCTAGCATAGGAACATAATTTTCTGTTTGTGTGTACTCAACAGTTCTTCCAAGATATAATTTATTGGGTTCTAGAATTAATCCTTCTTCAGGTATCTCAATCTTGCTCGTCAAATTTTCTTTCTTCATATCAAGCAAAGAATTCTCATAGACTAATAGCTCATTATGTAGCCTTAGATTATAGCTGTTAGGGTTCAGCAATTTTTCATCGAACGGAATAATATTTAAATCCGTTCCCAAGTGTTTTTTAATTTCTTTTCCAGATAATATCATAGTTAGTCTCCTTAAATATAATATGTTTCTTTTCCATCAAAACCCACCTATAAGCTTATCCAATACCTCTGAGTAATTTTTTCTCCATCTTTAACTTCGTTTTCAAGAACTCCTCCATTACTAATAATTGTTTTTGCAGATGCAATATTATTTCTATCGCACGTAACCAATGCTTTGTCTATTCCAAAACCTTTTGCTATAGGTAACGCTAATGCTAGCATTTCTGTTGCATATCCTTTTCTACGCTCAGAAAATCTTATCCCATATCCAATATGTCCACCGTAATTATGCAAATACTCATTAAGCTCATGCCGAATATGTAATGCTCCATAAATTTTATTTGATTCGTCCACTAAAAAATATAATGTAGCTGGCACGAAGCCTTTTTCATAAGAAATATCTGTTGCATCACGCCTCCATCTGTCAAGTATATCGTTGTAGCTTACTCCTTCATGTCTAGAAGCATAAGGCACAATTTCATCTTTCAGATCCTCCCATTCGCATATATAACTCAAATAGGCTTGTTCCATTTCTGGTAATGGCTTAACTAATTTAAAATTCATTTAAGATGACTCCTATCCGTTATTTTATTTAAATCATTTTTCTTCATAGCTCTTTCTTACTAGCCTAGTGTCAATAATGTAAACCAAGATAGCCCCAATAGTCTAAGCAATTAAATCAAATGGGTCAAAAACTGACCCAAGTATTAGTCTAGCAATTGTATTGTGTTCAAGACCAAAAAAAGTTGTCAGCTCCAGATACTGTAAGAATTCTGTAGCAAAAGCTACCAGCAGAGTAAAAATTGCAAGTTTTAGAGCATGAAAGTTATGGAAAATTTCGATAAAATAATATATCACTGAAACAACAATAATGTCTCCTATGAATCCTCTAATGAACTGATTATTGCTGAACAATTTCACAATTAAAACACAAACTATAAAGCATAAACTTGATAAACCAAAATACACTAATCGTCTTTTCAAAGGTATACATTCTTCTTTTGAATTTTGATCTCACCCGTGAGCAGACTATTCCTTATTCCTATTTGAACTCTTCTTTCGAAACAAAGACAACCCACCAAAGCCACTAATAATAGCAATGTAGAAACCAAAGTCATACCACCAGCCTGTATTGATAATTTCATAGACTCGTATATTTTTCTTAAATAATCCCATAATCAGTGAAAATGGAGCAATCCATCCATGCCAGATACCCCAAAAGAAACCAGCTGGCTTTGCAGCTGTGTAAGTACCATCTCCGGGAACACATCCAGTCAGTGTAAATGAGATTAAAACAACTACAATAATTAATATAAAAGCTCTCTTTTTCATAATTAGATCTCCTTTTTTATATCAGTTAAACCAACAAGTCGTTATAGATTTGTTGGTTTAAACTTATTATATGTCAAGACTTATTTCTATTTGCCATATAAACTATCGGTTCCTCTACTTAACAATAGCTCTTCCTGACTTGTAAAACCAATACTTATAGCACTTTCTCGAAGTGACAAATATAGCTCTGCATTAGTAGCATTTTCATAAGGCATTAAAAACAAAGTACCTACTACTAAGGCCAACAATCCAAGCAAATACCAGCCAATAAACGATAAATCTAATACAAATATATCAAATTTATGTCCATCAGTCATATTTTCACTAAGTGCAATTGCTCTTTTATATCCGATGTTTGGATTATCAGCTAATATGTACGGTACCATTCTATATGAGTATGATTTTACAATTCCAGGTATTATAAGAAGTAAGTACCACAAGAAGTTCTGAACACCTTTTAACAGCATTGTAAGAACTATTCCTTTATAGTTTTCTCCAAGAAAAGCAAAACTGAAGCAACTTCTATTGTCATCATGTTGGGCAGATTTGATGAAATATCTTCTTCCTCCAACCTCTAATGAATATCCTAGAAAAATGCGAAATGAAATAGCAAATATGAAAACGGCAATTACAATAATTGCTATAACTAATATTGATAATAATAAAAATCTATCAGATACTGTATTAGGCACTATCCAATCATTTGAGCCACTATTATAACCACCTCTACCTCCTCTAATTACGCTACTTCCACCACTTCTGCTATAGCCACCTGCTATTACTATGACTAAACTGATTAAAAAGGCTTTCCAATAATTAAT
>DATCID010000074.1:0-19976 GCA_036507975.1 Ruminiclostridium sp. | reverse complement strand
TGTAACATATTCATTAAAGGAAAGGTTAGTGTGTTTTCTAAACAATCTGCTGAGATAAGGTTGGGATATGCCGAATAAATGGCACATTCCTTGGAGTGTCAAAGGCTCGGCTATATTTGTACTAACATAAGTCTCTACCTTCTGAAATAACTCTTTTGAAATATTCTGATTTTCATTAGCTGCTTTGGAGATGTTAAGTGTTTCCTCAAAAATATCCCAGATGCCTCTTAAAAGACTTCCAAAATCCAAATATTCGAAAACTATAAATCTGTTTATGTGGAGGGACATATTCTAATCGCACTTATAAATAGCACTATAATCACTGCCGCCTCCGTTGCCTTGATTATTATAATAGCTTCTCTTTCGGGGTATGTATTGCAAAGAAGAAAAGACAAATACTCCAACTTTTTTAATTTTCTGGTCTTGGGTGGATTGATAGTCCCGCCTGCTATGGTGCCGACCTATTGGGTGTTAAAACTTTTTAATGTGAACGGTACGGTGCTATCGGTTATCCTAATGGAAGCTGTTTTGGGTTTTTCGTTCTCGGTCCTAATTTATAAGGGCTTTTTCACTACAATACCCAAGGAGATCGACGAGGCGGCTTTAGTTGATGGCTGTAGCGGTTTAAGATTGTTTTTTACAATTATCTTTCCTTTGCTTAAGCCGGTAACTACCACTATTGCTGTGATCCAGGCTATTAGTATATGGAATGATTTTACTATTCCCATGTATTTTCTAAGTAGTTCAAGCAACACCACATTACCTATAACTGTTTACATGTTCTTTGGGAAGTACCAGTCAAGCTGGAATCTCGTCTTTGCTGACGTTGTCATTATTGCCATTCCGATGACCATTGTATATCTGCTAGCGCAGAAATATATCATTGATGGTATGACTTCTGGCTCGCTCAAAGGGTAGTTAATTAGGAAGGCAGAAAGCTAGTGCTTAATAAAAATTTTGTAAGGTGGAGGTATTGTTATGGAAACAATCGAAGGAAAGAAATTGCTGTCACAGTCTAAATGGATTTGGCCGGAGCATAGGTTGTATGATATTCATAACACTTATGCACATTTTGGAAGGGATTTTACTCTGACAGCAGAAATTAAGGAAGCAATTCTATATATAACTGCGGATGAAAGCTACAGATTATGGATAAACGGAAAAATACGTCACCCGCGGACCTGCACGCGGATACCAAGCTAAGTGACCCTATGACCAGATCGATATTTCGGAGTATCTGGTCATAGGACGTAATTATTTTTGTGTTGAGGCATATAATCCGGGAGTAAGTACCTATAAGTATATATCGCAAATGTCTGCCGGGTTTATTTGTGCTGCGGATTTGGGAGAAGTAAAACTAAGAAGCGACAATACCTGGCTTGCACGTTTGGACAGAGCTCACAAACGTGACACAGCACTGTACTCGCGGCAGTTGAATTTCCAGGAGCATGTTGACGCGGCAAAAGATGACCGCTTGTGGATTACTTCCAAGATACTGCCTGAAGGCTGGCTAGTGCCGGAAGAGACGGTTTTCGGCTCTATGCCATGGCATGATGTAGAAGTTCGTGGTATTCCACAGCTAAGAGAGGTAGTGGATGTATTTTACAGTGAAGCTGTAAATGAGGACTTAAGCCCTGTTATTCCTTTTCCTGCGCTCTGTGAATCCTGCTGGAAAAGGAAACTTTTCACGAGGGAAAAGGACTCTTCTGTGACGGCTTTGATGAAAAAGGGGATTTATCGGAGAAATATTCCGTACAGTCTCAGGTTTTTGCCATCTTGATGGGAATGAAACCAAAGTTACATGAGAATATGTTGAAACTTAGGATATTGCCCTTCCTTAGGGGAGAAAAACTGCAGGAGGCGATTCCATCAGCCTACTGGACCAGTTATGTCCTGACTGTCGTTAGGGAAAAGGGCTATGAAAGGGATGCCATAGATTTTATATATCGAATGTGGGAGCCCATGACTCCATTTAGTACAACCGCTGAGGTGTTTGACACTGATACTCCTCTAACCACCAAGGTGGAAGTATTTAATACCCAAAGAGGGTTTACTTCGTTAAGTCATGCTTGGAGTGCTCATCCACTTTTTCACCTGTTGAACATTCTAGGAGGGGTAGTACAGGATTCTATTGCCTGGGAGAGAATAATCTACAAGCCATATTTTGATGTAAATCTCAGCAAGGTTAATATAAAAATGCCATGCCCTCAAGGTATTATTGAGAGTTCCTGGGAGCGGAAAGACAATGGAATTTCTGTCCGACTTAAGCTGCCTCAAGGAGTAAGAGCAAAAATCAGCATTCCAGGGCATGAAACCGAGGTAGAGGGAAGCTTTGAATGTATATTTATAGAAAGAAATACATAAAGAGTCATCACAAAGTGATGGCTCTATTTTTTTAAGTACGTCCATCGGAGCTGGAGTACAATTGCCAGTGCGAGCTAGGTACGGGTAATTACCACAAGTTAATTATTTAACGTAACCAAATCGTTTAAACAATTTTATACTATATATTCATAACCCTGCATTTCAAGGCATATATATACACTGTAGACACTGACTGTGTAGCTTTCTAGCGAGTATTACTTGCTTAAAGAATAATATATCTACGGTGCATAAAATATTGCCTTATTAAAGGGGGGTATATGGTTGAAGGAATATATAGAAGAACGAGTTTTAGAGCTCGCAAATTATATCATTGAAAAAAAGACAACAGTAAGATATGCTGCTAAGAAATTTGGTATATCGAAGTCCACAGTACATAAAGACGTAACAGAACGACTAGAGATAATCAATCCTACACTGATGAATGCTGTAAGAGCTATACTTGAGGAGAATAAGGCAGAGCGACATATACGTGGTGGAGAAGCAACCAAAGCAAAATATCAGGCAAAATAATTATATATGGAATTATTTTGAATGAAAATTTAAATAACTTAATAAGGATAAAATATTGAGGCCGGGGAAACCCGGCTTTTTGAGTTCGCCCGTTGTGTTATAGCAGGTGTAGACAGTTTTACTCTTGAATAAGGGTAGTGTAACTTAAATATCCGAATAGCTATTGTATTATTGGAGAAAAGTTAAAGAAATCAGGTTTTAAAAAATATTTCTATCTCTTTTGAAAGAAATAGAATCCATGGCTTAATTGGGCGCAATGGTTCTGGCAAAACCATGCTTTTGAAATGTATTTGTGGTTTTGTTCCGTATCTTCTGACCCTAAAATAGCTGTACCCCTTATAATTAAAGGTATACAGCTATTTTAACGCTCAAAACATAGCCATACATTTGAAAAAATAAATTTTGATATCAAAAGATTTCAATGGTATAATATAGACATACGTAAATGGAGGTGTGTCATAATGCAAATTAAACAAAGAGTTCATTTGGAAATTCAGACCCATAGAAAAAATCCACGCGGACTTATTCGCACTTCCATTCGTAAGGATGGGAAAAATACACACGAAACTATTTCAACCTTGACGGGGATTACTATGGAACAGCTCGTATTGATTCAGGCAGCACTTCAGGGAAACGTTGTATTAAAAAAAGATTTTGTTATAAAGAATTCCAAGGAATATGGTGCCTCCTACGCCTTTCTCCAGTTGGCTAAAGACTTGGGACTGGATAAAATGATATACTCAAGATCTTCTGAAACCTGGGTTCAAGACTGCCTAGCCATGATTATTGGCAAGGTGATTTATGCCGGTAGCAAGTTGTCGCTGACTAGAGTTTCCTCTGACAGTTGCCTTTGGAATGTATGCGGTATTGATGACGAAACGATTGATGTGAACGCTCACTGCTATCAATCAATGGATAAGCTTTTTGAGAGACAGGACGCAATACAACGAAAGCTAGCAGCAAAACATCTAAATGACAACAGCATCGTTTTGTATGATATCACTAGCAGTTACCTAGAAGGGGAATATGAAGAAAGTGAGATCGTCGCTTATGGTTATAACCGAGACAAAAAGAAGGGACACGAACAGGTTGTAATAGGACTTATATGCAATAAGGGAGGCTGTCCTATTGCAGTCGAAGTGTTTCGTGGAAATACCAAAGATGAATCAACGGTGGAAGATAAGATTGCTCAGATCAAAGATATCTATGGCGTAAAAAACGCCATTTTTGTAGGCGACCGTGGAATGATTACAAAAACCCAGTTTGAACGTATACAGGAGAATGGGACAAATTACATCAAAACAATATCGGCACTTACTCACGCTCAACTTGCGCATCTGTGTGAGAAGGACTGCGTACAGATGTCAATGTTTGATGAGCATAAAATAATTCAAGTAATAGATCCGGAGAATCCTCGAATTAGGTATGGTCTCAGTAAGAACCCAATGCGCGGGCAAAAGGATAACGCAACGAGGCAAATACTCATTGGAAAAACAGAGGATGCATTAAAAAAGATAGCTGCATTAAAAAGGCCCTCAGACGACGCAACTGCGGGAGTTCGGGTTGAAAAAATCATAAACAAATACAATGTTGGGAAACTGCTGACAGTGGAAATAAAAGATGGCAAAGTCACTTGGGAAAGAAATGAGAATATGATTAGGAAGGCAGAATCGCTGGATGGATTATATGTGATTTATACGGATGTAAAGGAAGAAGAGATGAACATATCTGAAATTGTCCAGACATACAGAAAGTTAATTGGTGTAGAGCAGGCATTTCGAAACCTAAAGACAGCACAACTGGAAATACGTCCAATTTATCATAAAACGGATGACAGAATAAAATGTCATGTATTCTTATGTATGTTATCTTACTATTTGATGTGGAATGCAAAGCAACGCCTTACACCACTTTTCGAAGCTGATCAAGAAGGGCAAAACAAAAAATATACCTTTGAGCACATAATAGAACGTTTAAAAAGTATCCGCAAAGAAACGGTAGAAATCGAAGGTATTGCGACAAAAGTTATCACTGAATGCGATGAAGAGCAACAAATAATCTTAAACCATCTGAATGTAAAAATGAAATAGCCATACATGTGAAATTAGAAAGTAACTCCAACCCTTGAGTTGCTTAGGCTTAAAGTGCTTTTGTTTGTAGAAGATACGATATAAGTAATTTACAAGGGATAGTTCTGCAAATTTGAGCCAATATGATGGAAATAGAGAGAAAAACAGGATACAATATGCAGAATAATGAAAAAAATACTATAAAAATCCTCCAGAGCCCCCGTATTTAACCCATATAATGTAAATAAAAAAATCGGAGTGCTTAAGAGAATTTTTAAAAATGCGTTTTCGGAGTAGAATCATACATAAGCCAAAAATAATGCTACTTGATGAGCCAACAATTGGGATTGACATAATATCCCAAAAGAATATAAGGCGATTTCTAAAGTTTTATAATCAAAATACAAAAACTACTATCATTCTTACAAGCCACTATATGAATGATATCGAAGATTTATGTAAACGTGCTATTGTTATAAATCAAGGGGAAAAGGTATATGATGGGGAATTAATTAAGATAAATGATATGTTTAGTCAAAGAAAAACCATTAAATTACAGCTATCTGAAACAGTAAATAAAGATATTTTGAGTAAATATGGTATTGTAAAAGAATTTAATGGATATAATGCTTTGATTGAAATTGAAAAAAATGAAACAAAAGAGATTTCAAATGCAATGTTCAACAGCCTTCCTGTTATTGACATGAATATTGAAGATATTCCTATTGAGGAAGGTATCGCAATGTTATACAAAAAACAAGGAGTTGAAAAGAGTGGAGTTTATGCGTAAATACACTAAAATATTTATACTAGGAGTATAGAACTCACTAGAATATAGATTTGATTTTTTTGTTAATTTGATAAGCGGAATTATACCTATTATAGTCCAATATTTTCTTTGGTCTGCAGTATTCGACAGTTCAAAAAAACAAGTAATATATGGCTACACTTATAGTCAAATGATTGATGGTGATGGCCAATTTCCTACGATTTGCATGACCAGTACAGAAGACTATTTCTGCAGCAGTCACTGCTTCCCGGAGAACTATGCAATGCTCTATGTAGGGGCAATTCAGCTTGAGCAAAAGAAAGGCCCTCCAAAATGGAGCCTTTATCGATGGCATATCATGGATCCTGTCTGCTTCAAAAAGGATCTCAAAGTCACTACTCAAGCACTGAGATTGGGGACCGGACCATAAATACAAGATGCTGCAGGAGGATATAGCATCTGTTGCATTCTGGTATCAGAACGAGCCGCACACAATACATTCCCGGAGTTTCCGGATGTCAATGAAAGGTGGCCTAGAGGGCAAACCGTATGGATACCATTGCCGCAATACTGGGAAAAGTAGTTAAATGGTGGCGGATAGATGGGTAAGATTAAAAATATGTTGGCTGTTGATTTGGGAGCAAGTAGCGGCAGGGCAATACTCGGCATTCTGTACGGATTGGATGAAGGAAAGATGTGAGTCGAGATTAAGTTCCAGAGTGAGTCCCTGTCGTTGACAGGGAGGTGGAATTCCTATTGATCCTATGCCTATGTTGAAAAACGTGGAGCAAATGAGAGCAAAGATTATTAACCCTTCCTTACATCAGATGCAGCAGCATATGGGCAGCATAATTGGAACTGAGTGGGAGATGATGGTGATGCTGGGAGGCATGTATGGCCTGCGCATCAGCGGAGTTTTAGGGCTTCATTGGGATCACGTGGATATGGAAAAAACATTTCAAACCAAGTCGTGTCAGAATTCAAATAAAAATGAAACAGATAAATCACTACTTGCGACGCTGTAAAAAATCCATCAGGGTAGTATTTTTTAGGATTAAAAAATCATATACACTCGCCTATATACTTCCTTTTTACAGGTTTGAAGATTCTTGTATATTCTTCTACGCTTATAATTGATAATTCAGGCTTGTCCATTATATGCTGTTCACTAATATTGGTCTTAATTCTTTTTCCAGTAAGAAAATAATCTGGGCTATTTTATTAGCGCCGTAACCAACATTTATATAGGTCAAAAAATACGACGGACAACGTCTGCTTCATATTTGTTTATTTTTAAATTAAAGTACTCTCCGATTTCCTTATCATATCCATAAACTAAATTTGGTGCTTTCCCATTTTCTGCATTCTTTTTTTCCCAAAAATTAACTCTTTCGATAAATTTGAACTTTCTTCTTGTGCAACAGCAGCCAAGACAGTTAGCGTTAACTCACCATCATTAGTTGACATGTTCGTAGTAATACTGGCAATCAATATGAGTGATCCATTGGATTCTCTGGAGTGGTAATCAAGCCCAATATTTCTTAATGCATCTTTTCCGATGGGAGGGGTGCTTCTATCTGTAAAAATTGCCCTAACAGCTGATGGTGTGAAAATTTTATTGATAAAATCCATTTGTAATAAGGAAACGAAAGTCAAATTTGATAAAATGATGTCATTTATTCTCACATATTGTATAATTAATTTAGAAAAATTATACAGGAGTAGAAAAATGAGTGAGGTTAATTAAAAAATAATACTAGACAAGTATTTCGAAAATAAAGTAACAGAATTTGAAATTTACTACATACTTAGAGATGAGGACGATGGAGAATATTTTCCTGAAAAGTGGGGTGGATTTAGTGAGAGAAATGAAAGTAATGCTTGTGGATGATGAAATTCTTGCTATTAATTATTTAAAAAATTTGATACCTTGGTCGAATTATGGATATAAAATTATTGCAGAATCCACCAATTCAATAAAGGCGATTGATATTTTTAAAGAAACGCATCCGGATATCATCATAGTAGATATTTGCATGCCTGGAATTGATGGCTTGGAGTTTAGTAGCCGAGTACTATCCGAAGGTTGGGCAGTGAAAATAATACTGTTAACATCGTACAGGGATTTCAAATATGCAAAGCAAGCAGTTGAACTAGGTGTTTCAAATTACCTTTTGAAAAATGAAATAAATACTGACACCTTGATTAAAGAGCTTGAAAAAATAAAAGAGGCATTGGAAAATGAGAATAAAGACGAAAGAATTATTAGGCGACAGGCTATACGTGATATCTTAGATGGTAAAAAAATATCTGAAAAAGATGAGAAAAGATTTTATCTCCATGAGTGTAAAGACTCCAAATTTGTATTTTTGCTTGCTAAAATAGATAGACCCTTTCCTATAATTGAATTTGAAAAGAGTGTAAAATCAAGAATATTTGAAACAAATCTTTGGGATTATATTCAATTGCCAGAAAAAGTAGATTTTTTAGAAGCAATTGAATTTGATTCCAATATGTGGGGTATCTTGTGTAGTACAGATAAAATTTTAAGCCAGAGACAATTATCAGAGAAAACATATTCAATTGCATTGGTCATTCAACGTAAGTTTAAGGAAAAGCATGATCAAACTATTTCTATTGTACACTCCAATGTATTTAACGATATTAATGACTTGGGAGGGATTTGCGAAGAATTAAAAAAAGAAATTGAATTTTCGATTTTTGAAGGAAAGGAAAAAATAATAAGGCCTCGTGAAATAAATTTGTTGTATACAAGTAATTTGGCCTCAATATGTACAGAATTGGAAGCTGTAAGCAAGACGCTGGAAAAATTAGATGTAGATGGTACTTGTATGCATTTGGATACCATTTTTAGTAGTAGCATTTCAAAAAAATGTGATATTAAGAGCTTTAAATTTATTTGTCAAGAATTGATTAATATACTTGATAAATTCAGAATCAATAATCATCTGAAATCAATTAGTGAATTTATTGTTTTAGGTGAGATAGCAAGTGAAAAGTGGTATACAGCTGCTGGGATTCATCAGTGGTTTATCGAAGAATATGAGATCTCCTTATCCAAAGTTCTAAAATCTAAAAAATTCAATTATTCAAAAAAAGTACTATTAGTAATGAATTATATTCATGAGCATTACTCTGAGGATATATCTATTATGGATATTGGTGAAAAACTCAATATGAGCGGCGATCATCTTCGGCATGCCTTCAAAGAGGAAACAGGTCAGACCATACTGGATTATATCACCTTTAACCGGATTGAAAAGGCTAAAGAACTGATAAAAGATGGAAAGTATAAAATATATGAAATCTCTGAAATGGTAGGTTATAAGACAAGTCAGTATTTTAGCCAAGTTTTTAAAAGGACTCTGGGTATAAATCCAATGGAATTTGCTGAAAGGAAGGTTACAGATAATGAAACTAAGTATTAGGAATAAAATTATACTGAGTACATCACTTGTTATGGCAACAACACTTTTTTTTAGCGGTTTTGTTGTGTACAACTATGTCACCGGAATCCTTAAGGAACAATCGATTAAGGAAAATACCATTAAACTTAGTCAGATATCCCAGCAGTTAGAAAGGATGCAGGAACAAATAAATAAAACGGCAGAGTATATAATCACTGATGAAACTATTGGAAGTTTGACAAAAAAAAATCAAAATGAAATGATAACTCAGGAGTATTTTAATAGAAGTGACGTAAACGAAGTCTTAAGAAGGATTATTTTATTAAATGATTTTGTTTGCAATGCAGTTATTGTAAGAAGTGATGGTAGCATTTTTAGTGAGAACAAGGGTTATGAGGAATATTATGCTGAAAAGATTAAAGATCCTTGGTACCTTGATTTTAATATAAAAAATGTTAAAAATGGGTTATCACAGGTGCACGACACGTTTATCGCCCAAAAAGAAGAAAAAGTAATAAGTTATATTATCAGATATAAAAATATCCAAGACGGGTTTTCTTCTCAAAACACTTTAATACTGGATATAAAATATTCAATTATTGAAACTATTTTTGCCAAAAGTACAAGTGATTTTGAAAAGCTGTTTTTGCTAGACACTGACAATACTATTGTTTACGGAAATTCTGTTTCGGGAGAAGCATTTGACCCTAACACGGTTGTAACAGCTTTATCAGGGAGCGCAAACTTTATTGAAAATAATAACAGTATCATCACTGCAAACTTTAATCCTAATAATGGGTGGAAAGAAATCGCAATTATATCCAAGAGCAAGCTTTTCGGCAAAATAAAAATATTATTTATATATTTTATCATTATTATCTTTTGTGGAATGATTTTCACATTGCTGGTTATGCTGCCAATAGTATTTAATATAACCAATCCCTTATCAAGGCTTACTAAAGCCATGAAAAAGGTATCAGATGGAAACTTGGACATAAGTATAGAAATTAAGAGTGGCGATGAGATGCAATTGTTGGGTGAAGGTTTTAATAAAATGATAGCCGAATTAAAGGAGAATATGCGTGCATCAATCTATCATGAAAAGATGCTGAGAAAAATGCAGGTTGATTTGTTGATATCGCAGATCAACCCCCACTTTATATACAATACCTTGAATTCGGTAATTTATTTAACTCATGAAGGTAGGAATCTAGATGCAATTATAATTACCAAATCGCTTATCAGCATACTGCAGGATACTGTTAATACAGGAGATAAAGCTATTTTTGCTACAATCAGAGAAGAATTGGATGTTATTGAACAGTATTTAAACATCCAAAGATACCGTTATCCTGATAAGTTTGAAACAGAATTAACCGTAGAAGATGAAATTATGGGTGTTACAATTCCTAGGATGATTATTCAACCAGTTGTTGAGAATGCCCTGTTTCATGGTATTAGTCTTTCTGATCGGTTAGGTGTGTTAAAAATCAATATTTTCAAGAAAAATAACGAAATAGTAATTCAAATTGAAGATAATGGAATCGGCATGGATGAAAAAACTGTAGAGAGCATCTTCGTAGCAGTTGAAACTACAAGAAAATCAAATCAAACAAGAAGTATCGGATTACGGAATATCAAGGATAGATTAGAATATCTCTATGGCATGGAATATGGAATAGAGATTTTAAGTGGGAGAGGAAGAGGGACAACTGTTATTATTAATTTACCCATTGAATCAGGTATATCCTTATAAAAATTCCTGTCGTATTCAAAGGAATAAGCCTATAATACTAAATCAGACGCTTAATAATTATTCAGTTGTATGTTATGAGGATACCGTACGGTATCCTTGCTTGTCCATACAAATATGACAATTCTTGACGAATAATTTGCACAAAAAAGCCTTGTAGTGCAAGGTTTACAAACATTTATTGTTAAATTATTACTACAAAAATAGGGGGGTATCCTGTATAAAAGAAGACAGGTGGATAATAAGCGAGGTATTATTTCTCTTGATTTTAAAGCCATAATTTGAACAAAATAGCCGGATTGTAATGTTTTTATTTTAAAATATTGTTGCTATAATAACAGAATAAACAAACCAATTTAAAAAAGGAGGATTTAAAATGAACAAAAAGCTTATTACAAAACTTGGATGTACATTAGTTTCATTAATCATGGTAACATCTCTCATGACTGCATGCGGATCATCATCATCTAACTCAGCAGCAACAACAACTGCGGTTGCAACGGCAACAGCTGCACCAGCAGCGGAAGTAAAACCGGCAGATTTAAAAGGTACTGCAACAATATGGGATTGGGACGAAGCGTTTGGAAAGGGAATGGGTCCTGAATTTAACAAAACTTATCCAAATATCAAAATTAATTTTGTCACAATAAACCATGACGATTATATGCAGAAACTTCAAAGTAGTATTGCAGCGGGCACTGATGTACCAGATATTCTTTTAGGTGAAGGCGCTTGGAGGGGTAAAATGTTTGATATGAATATATCGGACAACCTTGAAAGTGCTCCATACAACGTCAATAAAGCAGATATGCTTGATTATGTAATACCTTCACTTACAAATTCAAAGGGTGAGCTTGTTGGTGTTGACCAAGGTGCTGCTCCGGCAGGTTTTGCTTACAGACGGGATCTAGCTAAGAAATATCTGGGAACAGATGATCCTGATCAGCTTTCAGCATTACTGAAGGACTGGGATTCATTTATTACAAAAGGTAAGGAAGTTGTAAAGAGTAGTGGTGGAAAAGTCTTTATGATGGCTGGCTTAGGTGATGCTGAAATAGCAGTAAGCGGCGAGAATTCTCAAAGCTTTGTAACAGGAGACACAATTGACTTAACCGCGAGATTTACAAATACATACAATACATTATTCAAAATCAGAGATGCTGGTATATTAGGAAAAACAGAATTATATTCACCAGCATGGAATAATGCTTTCTCAAAAGGCGAAACAATATTCTTTAACTGCGCATCTTGGGGACCAAAATGGCACGTTTCAGCAAATGACAAAGATGGCAGCGGAAGATGGGGACTAGTGGTAGCTCCTGGAGGTGGATATACCTTTGGTGGTACTTCTATAGGAATTTATAAGGACAGCAAGAATAAAGAAGCAGCTTGGACATATGTTAAATTTGCTTATTTTTCAAAAGAAGGTGGCGCATTTAATTATAAAACATTTGGTAATGTGCCAGGTTATAAACCATTCTTTGATGGTACTGATTCTCCTATGAACTCTGCTGGACCGCAAGATGCATTCTTTGGCGGAGAGAACTTATTAAAGGTATTTTATTCACAAATAATGCCTGTATGTAAATCAGAGCCACAGACTAAGTATACAACAACAGTTGCAACTGCAGAAGGAAAGCTTATTCCATTATTTATGAAGGATACAAGTATTGATGCAACAAAAGCACTCCAGATGCTTATTGCAGAAGTGAAACTACAAGCTAAGGATGCCGAAGTAAAGTAGTAATTGCTATTTAAACAAGGAAATTGTTGTAAGAGAAAAGCAACTGTTCATAGAGTAGTATGTACTGTTGCTTTTCTCATTAATAAATAAATATGATTAAGTTTATATTCTAATCTTAAATTTTAAAAGAGGTGTTTTTTTTGAACATGTTGAAATATAAATCTTCATTGGCTAAACCAGAGAAGAATTTAAATAGAAGTTCTGTATGGGCATATATTTTTTGTGCCCCCTTTATAATCGGATATTTTTTATTCAGCCTATTTCCCATTATGTACTCGTTTTTTATTAGCTTTTTCGATTGGAATGGGGTAGGTGATAAATTATTTGTAGGCGTAAAAAATTATATTACTATTTTCACAAGAGATCCATTGTTCTACAAATCTTTAACAAATACACTTTTGATAATGTTGATGTCAACACCTGTTGAGATAATTTTAGGTATGCTGCTTGCAGTAGTTTTGTTTAATATGAAAAAGGGAAAAAGTTTTTTTCAAACTGCTAACTTTCTACCATATATTACAACTCCTGTTGCAATCGGTTTTATATTTGCATACTTATTTGACTGGAATAATGGTTATGTAAATCTTGTGCTAATCAAAATTGGTATTTTACATGAAGGAATATATTGGTTGCAAGAACCCGCAACAGCTAGAATGGTTGTAGCACTGATGATAATATGGAAATATCTGGGATATTTCATGACTATTTATCTGGCTGGAATGACATCAATACCTGAAGAAATATACGAAGCTGCAAAAGTAGATGGTGCAAATCCATTTAAAACTTTTATTAAGATAACATTGCCCCTGTTGAAAAACATAACAGCATTTTTACTTGTAACATCTGTCATAGGTGGATTACAAATGTTTGATGAACCTTCGCTCCTATACTCTTGGGGTGAAAGGTCATATGTTGGAGGACCTGACAATTCTGTTTTGACTGTTGTTTGGAAGTTCTATAACGATGCTTTTAAATCAGACTCAATGCTAGGCTATGGATCAGCAATATCATTTTCGCTTTTTGCAATCATTATTGTATTTTCTTTTATTAGCTACCGAATATCTGCAGGGAAGGAAGTCTAAATATGAAAAAATTATTAATAGGTTTTATTGCAATTGTTACTGTTTTATCCATTCTACCTTTTTATTTAGTTTTTATGATGTCGACTTATTACAGTAATGATCTTTTTAAAGGACTTCCATTTTTACCAAGCGATTTTCTGTTAAAGAATTTTGAAACTATATTTAAAACCAATTTTATTCAAGTTTATGGTAATAGTATCATAGTATCAGTGTCTGCTGTAGTGTTGTGTACGTTAGTAAGCTCATTAGTAGGTTTTGCAATTGCAAAATACAAATTTAAATTTAAAAAGGTTATAAATAATTTTATAATAATTACAATGATGGTTCCAATGCAGATATCTATTATAGGCTACTTGCTTGAGATGAAGACGTTGCATCTCAATAATACGTTACTCCCAATAATCCTCGTTTGGGTTTCCTACCCATTTGGAGCCTTTTTCATGACACAATTTATAAAAGACTCAATCGCTGATGAAATGATAGAGAGCGCAAGAATTGATGGATGTTCCGAACCTAGGATATTTGCAACTATTGTTGTGCCACTTATAAAGCCAGGAATTGCCACACTTGCTACATTGGTTTTCTTATGGTCTTGGAACAATTATTTACTGCCTTTGATTATTATAAACAAACAGCAATTTTATACCATACCTATATTGGTATCTACACTTGGAACAGCCCATAGAAATGATCTTGCAGCTAGAATGTGTGCCTTGGCTCTTAGTATTTTCCCCGTTATTGTAGTTTTTTTGCTTGGTTCTAAAACATTTATTAAAGGAATTTCAGCCGGAGCCGTAAAGGGGTAGGCTCAACATGCAGATATCTCTTATAAGAATATGTAATATTTCAGTATTAAAGGAGAATCCTATGAATAATGTATTAATACAGGATAAAAATGCTAAAACAAAAAACATTATAGCTAGTTTGGCGAAAATCATCACTATTCTAGATTTTTATACTGAAGGGTTATTAAGGAGAGTAGGGATTAGCCAGAGGCTTATTGTTTCATTTTTGCTTGTGGCTATTGTGCCATTAGTGATAGTAGGGGTCAGAGCTATAAGCTTATCTTCATCTGCAATGGAGGAAAATATAAGTCAATACTCTGTTCAAATAGTTGAGCAGGTGAAAACCAATATTAATATTGAACAAAAGAAGTTTGAAAATATTGCAGCTGAAATAGTATTATCAAAGGAGTCTGTTGATTTTTCAAATGTAAGTAACGATCCGGCTGAAGAAATTGACGTAGAAGGTAAATTCGCGTCAATTATTCAAAAAAAAGCAGTTGGTGAAAACAAGATTGACTTTATTAAGTTTGTCTCAAGCCGGTTTCAAAAAACAGTTGAAAATTCCGGAGGTGCAGGCTATGCCCTTATTATCAATCCTGTATTAAACAGTAAAGAAGGCATCTTCAGCCAGATGTTAAATATTAAAGGCATTACCAATAAATGGATATACATGGAGAGTCCTGAAGCAGGAACAGATGTGAAAACACTACCAACAATAAAAAGACCTATATTGTTTAAAAAGGCTATAAATACAGATACTTCCGAAGCTTTTGGTGTACTATATATAATTCCTAAACTGGATACATTTAAAAAAATATTTGAGAATGTAGATATAGGCAAGGATGGTAAAATACTTATCATTGATTCAAATAATCTGGTTATCTCAAGTAAGGATAATGACCAATTGGGAAAGCCCATTGCTGCAAAAATATCTGACATTATTGCAGCAGAGGAGAAAAAGTCATCAGCATCAAATAATAAGGAGGTCTCTGCCCTAAGTGCTAACTATTCATTTATAAATATTTCTGGGATTAGAATGCTTGTTTGCTATAGTGTAGTTAACGAACAAGGCTGGAAGGTTGTAAGCGTTATCCCATTCAAAAACCTTATGGGAAAAATAGATAATTTAAAGATTGTTATTTTTATAACTGCTTTCATTTGCATATTAACTGCATTCCTACTTTCATTTATGGTAACTAGAAGTGTATTACTACCCATAAAAAGATTGAATTGCTCTATAGAAGACCTTAAAAAAGGAGATTTCACAAAACAATTGGATGTAAAATTTCATGACGAACTTTCAATATTCTCACTAAACTTCAACAGTATGATTAAGAATATTAGTGCAATGATATACGATGTTAATACTTCTACCGTTAGAGTTGTTGCGAACTCGGAACAAATATCTTTTTGTGCAGCCCAGTCAGAAACGGCATCAGAACAGATTGCATTTGCTATAAGTGAATTGGCGGAAGGTTCTTCAAATCAAGCCATGAAATCAAGAGAAAGTGAAGATGTGATAGCTTCCCTAGTGCTGAATATGAATAAAGTGGCTGAAAACGCAACTTGGGTTGAGTATGTAACAAACAAATCAAAAATGCAAAGCTTAAGTTCTCTGAAGATAATTGAGGATTTAAACGAGAAAGCAAAACAAGTGCAAATGGTAACGACAAATATAATTAACAAAGTTGGAAAGTTGAATGTAGATACCAAACAAATAAACAGTATTGTCAAAGTGATCGCAAATATCTCTGACCAGACAAACCTTCTTGCACTCAATGCTGCAATAGAAGCAGCCAGGGCAGGAGAAGCAGGAAAAGGGTTTGCAGTAGTTGCAGAGGAAGTTAAAAAATTGGCAAATCAATCAAAGCAGTCTTTAATCACCATTAACACAATTATTTTAGGTATTGTATCAAAAACAAGTGAGATTGTGCAAGAAACAAATGCTGCTTCAACAACTGTTTCAGAACAGATGGAATTAGTTAAAGATACTAAAAATTCATTTAATCTGATTTTGGATGGGACAGAAGATATTGCGAATCAGGTTGCTAATATTAATATAATACTTAATGGAATGGATAAGTTAAAGATAGAAGCAGGTAATTCTATGCATGATATTTCTGATATTTGTCAAAATTCGGCGGCAAATACACAGCAAATTAATGCAACTACAGAAGAACAAATCGCTTCAGCTAGTCAAATTTCAAATCTTGCAAGTGATTTAAATTCTATGGCTCAAGATCTTGAAAAAAAGATACATAGATTTAAGATTTAGACCTTTAACATTCAAAAACATTTAAAAATAAAAATGGAGGAGTACGTTAATGAAAAAGAACGTGGGAAATAAAGGATGCTTTACTTTGCCCGGAGAAGCGGGATATGAGGATTTGACTCTGAAACTGGCAGAGAGATGGGGAGCCGATGTAATCCGTGACAGTGATGGCACTCAATTGTCTGATAAGATAATTACTTCAGGGTATGATATTTATTCTACTGTATGCCTTGTCCGTGCTGATAATGAGTGGGCAAAAAAAAACATGGATAAACTTCAACAATGCTATATCATGAGCTATCCTGTTGTTGCTGGAAGTGATAATGTGAAGATTGAATTGCTCAAGGGGTATAGTAAAGAGCAATTTATGGTGAATTTCAAGGATTCTCCGAAAGAATGGTGGCAAGTTTTTGACAGGACAAGTACAGAAGAGATTCCTTTGACTGAGTGGGAGTATGATCACGTAGAAGGAACTGTACTCATACAAAATGCTACTAAATGGCATAAATACACTGTGAACTTCTTGGTTTACAGGATATGGGAAGAAATTTCGGCTTACAATCATATAACAAACAATTGGGGAGATAGGGAGCATCTGATGCCAATTGAGCCAATGTATCCTGAAGTGCAGGTGAAAATTCTTGAATACCTAGAGCAATGGCTTAAAGAACATCCACATACCAAGGTTGTTCGGTTTACCTCCATGTTTTACAACTTTTTTTGGCTATGGGGAGATAACCCAAAATTAAGATTTGTCACTAATGACTGGGGTTCTTATGGGTTTACGGTCAATACTCTATCAATAAAAAAGTTTGAGGAAGTCAAAGGCTATCGGATGACTTCAGAGGATTTTGTCAATAAGGGTTTGTATAATAATTCTTATTTACCTCCATCACAAAAATATAGAGATTGGATGGATTTTATCAAACAATTTGTAATTAAATTTGGTAAAGAATGCATTGCATTAGTTCATAAATACGGCAAAAAAGCTTATGTTTTCTACAATGACCATTGGATCGGAGTTGAACCAACCTTAGATAGCTTTAAAGAGTTCAATTTTGATGGGATCATCGATGGGATTTTCAGTGGGTTTGAAGCAAGAAAGGTTGCTGGAACAAAGTATGTTGGTGTTAGGGAATTGAGACTTCATCCTTATTTTTTCCCGACAGGTGTCAATGGAGAGGGTACGTTTGTTGGAGGTGGTAATCCAACATTAGAATGTAAAACTTACTGGATGGACATCCGAAGGGCATTGCTAAGAGATTGTGTTGACCGTATCGGTTTTGGCGGTTATTTACATTTAGTAGAAGAACATCCGAAATTTGTTGATTATATTGAATCTCTTGCTGATGAATTTAGGACTTTAAAAGAATTACACAAAAATGACAAGCCATATACTTTACCATTCAAGGTGGCTATACTCACGGCGTGGGGTAATATGCGTGCATGGGGTTGCCGTGGACATTTTAATCATGGAAACTATTATAATGAAGTCATGGAGGCACTTTCGGGACTGCCTTTGGATGTTGAATTCATAAGCTTCGAGGACATATTAGAGAACGGAATAGGAATGGATATAAAGGTGATCATAAATGCAGGAAGCCTAGACGATGCGTGGAGTGGTGGTTGGAATTGGACTAATCCTAAAGTCGTTGAAATAATAACAGAGTGGGTCAGCTGTGGAGGAGGATTCATAGGCGTAGGAGAGACTTCGGCTTCAAGGTGTAAGAGTCAGTATTTTCAAATGTCCCACGTGTTAGGTGTTGATAGGGAAGTTGGATTATCAATTGTTTTTGATAAATATCAGTATACAAAGTGTGATGAAGAGCATTTCATTTTGACGGATGTTCAAGGTGATTTGGATATTGGGAAAGATATTGATAATGTATTTGTTTTGGACGGGGATACAAAAGTACTAGCAGATAAAGGCAAAGCTGTACAAATAGCGTTAAACTCTTTTGGAAAGGGAAACAGTGTATATTTTTCCGGGTATTCGTATACTTCAGAGAATGTTAGATTATTACATAGAGCAATCTGTTGGATAGCTGGGTGGGAAAAAGAATTTGAAATCTGGACGAGTAGCAATATGAATTCAGAATGTGCTTATTTTCCCGTAAGTAATAAATTAGTTGTTATTAATAATAGTTCTGAAAATCAAGAAACACAAATAATGGATTTGTCTAGAAGCATTATAAAAGTTGATCTGAAGCCAAATGAATGTAAAATAGTTTCATTATAATTGAATGATTTTGGGATAGGAGGAAAATAAAAAATGATAAGAACTGCTTTTAAAATGAAGTTAAAACCTGGGTTTGAGGATGAGTATAAAAAAAGACATGATGAGATATGGCCGGAGCTTGTAAAAGTATTGGAGGATACAGGGGTATCAGATTATTCAATTTACCTGGATATTGAAACGAATACTCTTTTTGCATTTCAAAAGCTCAAAGATCACAATCAGGCGGGAAGACTCCCAGAGAACGCTGAGGTTCAACGGTGGTGGGCATATATGGCTGATATTATGGAAACAAATCTAGATAAATCACCAGTTTGTATTGACTTAAAGGAAGTATTTCATATGGACTGACAAGCAGATATTGAATATGTTTGATTTGAGTCTTTTAAATTACTAAAATATATAGGTGGAGGTAATTAAATTTGTTAATCAGTGAATTTGATATTGAGACATTTAAAAAAACTTTCACCTTTCGAAATCAAAATAATTGAAATGATATGTGATGGATATTCAAATACTTATATTGCTGAGAGGTTTGGTTTGCATAAAACGACGATAAGAAATTATGTTGCGAATATTTTACTTACAGTAAGTGCTCGGAACAGGACAGAACTTGCGATGAAATATACAAGATTTATTGACAAAGAGTGTTCAAAATAATTATTTATAAAGATTAGGTTTGCAAATAAAACAGGTTCAACTGAACCTTCATAAAAACAACAGGAGTGATAACATATATTTATAACTCAAGAACGAAAGGAGGATAGATTTCATACTTTAATCAATATGATACAAATCAAAGTAATACCGAGAATCTGCGTGAGTCAGTATGAAAACAGCTTTAACCCTTGATATATAAGACCCACAAAAAGTTTAACTTTTCACCCAAAAGGTGAAGCAAATATATACAAAAAGTGCCCTCCGAGTTGTATAATTAGAGGTG
>DATCID010000073.1:0-34439 GCA_036507975.1 Ruminiclostridium sp. | reverse complement strand
AGCAATTATAGATTTGGAATTATTCACACCAACTTTGAGTCTCAAGAACAAATGTGGAAAAAAAGTGCTTATTGGTATAAAGATTTTATAGCGGCTACTAAAAAATGAGACATAATATAGGAGAAGATAATTAATGGATAATTTAATTAATGAATTTTTAAATCCTACAGCAGAATACCGTGGGAAGCCCTTTTGGTCGTGGAATGGGAAGCTTGAAAAAGAAGAATTGATTAGACAGATTCATGTAATAAAGGAAATGGGTTTTGGCGGTTTTTTCATGCATTCTAGGACTGGGCTTGAAACAGAGTATCTTAGCGATGAATGGTTCGAACTTATCAATGCTTGTGCCGATGAAGCTGAAAAGCTTGGAATAGAAGCCTGGCTCTATGATGAAGACCGGTGGCCCAGTGGAATTGCAGGAGGAATGGTTACAGAAAACCCGGAATTCAGGATGAAATCTGTCAAGTTAGAAATTTTCCAAAATTATAATGAAATCAATTGGGAAGCTGAGGTCATTGCTGCATTTGCTTGCGTACTTGCGGGTACATCGGTCTATGAATACGAAAGAATTAACAAAGATACGCCTATCGAAGCAATGAAAGATAAGCAGATTCTGGTTTTTTATCTCATAGAGATGTCACGAAACAGTTTTTATAATGGATATACATATGTTGATACTTTAAACAGAAAAGCTACTGATAAATTCATTGAGCTAACCCATGAGAAATATAAGCAAAAATGTGGAGACCGTCTTGGTAGATCAATCAAGGGAATATTTACTGATGAGCCTCACCGGGGAACCTTGATGGATGAATTTGGTGCTGGTAATGACAGTGATATATGGCGTGCACCATGGACGGCGATGCTTCCTTTAGAATTTAAAAATATGCATGGCTATGACCTTGTAGAAAAGCTACCTGAGCTGTTTCTAAAACTTGATGGCAATAGCATATCACAGGTGAAATGGCATTATGTTGAGCTCGTGCAGCAGATGTTTCTTGACAATTATGCAAAACCAATAAATGAGTGGTGTAAGAATAATAATATTATACTTACAGGGCATATACTCCATGAAGATAGCTTGACTGCACAGACCGCTATGAGTGGTTCTGTTATGCGGTATTATGAGCATATGGAATACCCGGGTGTTGATGTGCTAACAGAAGGTAACAAAGCGTTTTGGGTTGCAAAACAGCTTTCTTCTGTGGCAAGACAGCTTGGCAAAAAATGGCTACTTTCAGAACTATATGGTTGCACAGGATGGCAGATGGATTTTGAAGGGCACAAGGCTGTTGGGGATTGGCAGGCACTTTTTGGTATTAATCTACGCTGCCATCATCTGTCTTGGTATACTATGGAAGGGGAGGCGAAACGCGACTACCCTGCAAGCATACTTCATCAATCCACCTGGTGGAGGGAATACAAGTATGTAGAGGATTATTTCTCTAGGATAGGTCTTTTATTGAGTCAGGGAAAACCTTGCTGCGATGTTCTCGTGGTTAATTCAGTAGAAAGTGTTTGGAGCCAGGTTCATCCAGGATGGGCAAAAATGCTTACAGCAAAAGCTCCTGAAATAACAAAGTTGGAGGAGCAGTATCAGGATTTGTTTCACTGGCTGTCCGGTACACATATTGATTTTGATTATGGGGATGAAGAGATGATCTCCAGATATTATAGTATTGAACAGGATCTAGTGGGCAACCCAATTTTGAAAATTGGTGAGGCAAGTTATAAAGTTGTTATTTTAGGAGGTATGCTCACCCTCCGTTCCTCTACCCTTAGGTTATTAGAGGAATTTATACAAGCAGGTGGAAAAGTCGTGATTGCTGGTGACGTTCCAGATTATTTAGATGCCATTAAATCCAAGTTGCCACAAGCGCTTCTAACAGAAGCTGTAAAAGTGCCATTTGAAAGAGAAAGTCTTATCTCGTCTGTATGCAAACACTTGAGCTTTGCCATCGAAGTAACGGATGGTGATGGAAAGAATATTGATGACATATACTGTCAGCTGAGAGAAGATGATAAAAATAAATACGCGATGTTTTTAAATATCAACCGCGAAAAGGGATATGAAAATGTCAACATAAAGATAAATACCCAAGGTAATGTTGAGGAGTGGGTGTGTTCTTCTGGTGAGCGGGTTGGTGTCATGAAATCAGGTATCGATGGCTTAGTGGAATTTAAAACTCACTTTGAGGCTGGAAAAGAGCACCTTTATGTGATTATACCAGAAGCTAGTATGCAATTGCAGAGCAAACCCATAGTACTTGAAAAAGAGAGATATTCTTTGGCTGGACCTTATGAATATACGTTAGATGAGCCGAATGTATGTGTACTTGATATGGCAAAGTATAGCTTTGATGAGGGTGAATGGCAGGAGGAACAAGAAATATTGAAAGTAGACCAGGCGGTAAGGAGTAATTATGGTTTAGTGTATCGGGGCGGAGAGATGCTGCAACCATGGTTTGCAAATAAACAAAAGTCTAATATAAAAGGTAGGGTATCCCTCAAATTTGAATTCTACGTGGATATCGTCCCAGAAGATCATTTGCAACTTGTATTGGAAAGACCCGAAAACTTTGAAATATATTTAAATGAACAAACTATTGATAATACCAGAGTAAATGGCTGGTGGATTGATCAGTGCTTTAAAAAAATTACATTGCCTGTGAGCTTTATAAAGATAGGAAGGAATACAGTAGAACTGAAAGTTGATTTTAACGAGGGAATAAACCTGGAAGCTATTTACGTGATTGGTAGGTTTGGAGTTAAGATAGAAGTAAATAAGAATACACTTATTAAACTTCCTGAAAAGCTATTTGCAAGGGACATAACCAAGCAAGGGCTGCCGTTCTATTCTGGTAAAATTCGTTATCATTTGAAGATATCTAAAAAGCTCAAACAAGGGGAAAAGACAGTTTTATCCCTTGAAAAGTTTGAAGCTGCTTGTATTAAAGTTATTTCAGTGAATAAAGAGGAAAAAATGATTGCATGGAAACCTTATGAAACGGATATCACAAACGATCTAAATTTAAATCAAGAATTAACCATTGAGTTAGTGCTTACACGTAGAAATACCTTTGGTCCACTGCACCAATTACCTGTAAGAGCTTCTGCATATGGACCTTATAGTTTTGTTACTGAAGGGGATGAGTTTTCTAACGATTATATATTGATACGCTCAGGCTTACTTAAAGAACCAGTTGTTAAAATATTAGTATAAGGCATCGTCAACAAAATAATAAGTCAGTATGCTCGTCTATTTGACTTGTTATTTTCTTTCAGATGCCTAATGTCTTCATGATTTCGCTATGTGGAATAAACATAGCGAAATATTAACCTTTTTTAAATAAATGTACAGCCGTGTAGATACAACATGAGTATTAGCTTATTTTTCAATCTGGTACTGAAGTTGGTAAAGGGAATAATACATACCCCTTACAGAGAGGAGTTCCTGGTGATTGCCAGTCTCATGGACTCTGCCCTTGTGTAGAACTATAATTTTGTCTGCATGCTGGATGGTAGATAGTCTATGGGCAATTACTATCGTAGTGCGGTCTCGTGTGAGCTTTGTAAGTGCGTCCTGTATTAACAGCTCAGTCTCAGTATCAATATTTGAAGTAGCTTCATCCAAGACCAGAATAGCCGGGTCAAAAGCCAATGCACGGGCAAATGCAAGCAGCTGACGTTGCCCTGAAGAAAAGGTTGAACCTCGTTCCATGACTTCCTCCAGATAGCCGTTTGGGAGTCTGTTAATAAATCCATCTGCATTTACGTATTTGGATACCTCTTCAATCTTCTCATCTGTGATACTGTCATCATTTAGACTGATATTATCCTTGAGCTTGCCGCTGAATAGAAAAACATCCTGCAGAACAACACCAATGGATTTTCTCAGTTCATCCTTATGTACATCCTTTATATTAACCCCATTAATGAGTATTTCACCGCGCTGTATTTCATAGAATCTACTTAACAGATTTATTATAGAGGTTTTACCGGCGCCGGTAGGACCTACGATTGCTACTGTCTGTCCTGCGGATACCTTAAAGCTTACATCCTTTAAGACCCAGTTGTCTTCATTATATGCGAACCAAACGTTCTTGAATTCTATATCTCCGACTGCAGCTGAACCATCCATATGGAGTATCCCTGTGTCTTCTTCCGCAGGTGTATCGAGTATCATGAATATTCTTTCGGAAGCAGCCATAGAAGACTGTAGTATGTTGTATTTTTCTGCAAGGTCATTAATTGGTTGGAAAAGCAGGGCTATATAGTTTACAAAGGCATAAAGTACACCGAACTGAATTGTACCCTTCAGGACAAAAGCCCCACCAAACCATATAAGCAGAGCAATGGCAAGTGATGAGATCATTTCAATCAAAGGGCGAAAAAGGCCAAAAGTCATAACTTCGTTCATCGATGTTTGATAATATTCTTTACCTATTTTATCAAATGTATCGTAGTTCGGCTTTTCTTTGTTAAACAGCTGAATTATGCGCATGCCTGAGATGTTTTCCGAAATAGCGGAATTTACTTTTGCCAATGCAACACGTACATTCCTGTATACTTTGCGGATCTTCATCCTAAATAATACAGTAAGCAGCAACACGATGGGCATAGTAGCCAATATGATGAGTGCAAGAGATGTGTTGAGCCGAAACATGATAATGATTGTCCCTAGTAATATTGAAAAGTCTTTAAGAAGAGTAACAAGAACATTGGTGTACATATCATTCAGCGTTTCGGTATCGTTTGTTATACGTGTAACCAGCCTACCAATAGGGTTCTTGTCAAAATAGGACAGAGGCAGTTTTTGGAGATGTGCGAATAACAGCTGACGAATATTATAAATTATATATTGTCCTGCATAGCTTAATACATAAATTTGCAGTATATTGAACAGAAAACCGGCTGCAACAAGTATTACAAAATAGATTCCCATTCTATTGAGAGAAGGGATATCACTTTTTTTAATATAATCATCAATGGTTATTCCCATCAAATAAGGCCTGGCAAGGTCCACTAGGGTGGAGGCAAACAGGAGTATTACAGCCAACAGGAAAGAACGCCAGTATCCCTGTGCAAACTTTAAAAGCCGCCTCATAAGCCTGGCATCATATGCTTTCTCCTGAAGTTCCTCTTCTTGTAGATTGCTATTTTCATCAGACATTTTCTTGCGCCTCCTCCAGTTGGTTAATAAGTAGCTGCTTGGTATAAAGCTCATAATAAAAGCCCTTTTGTTCGAGCAATACTGTATGAGTGCCCCTTTCAACAATACTTCCATCATCAAGTACGATAATTTCGTCCGCATCCTTTACTGCTGATATCCTGTGAGACACGATGATACTGGTACGCTGCTTCATAATTTTCTTTAAATCCTTCAGGATTTCTTCTTCAGTATTTGCATCTACAGCAGAAAGACAATCATCCAGAATGAGTATCGACGGAGTTCCCAATACTGCACGAGCAATAGCTACACGTTGCTTTTGACCACCTGAGAGTGTTACACCGCGTTCTCCGACTACTGTGTCAAACTTCTTTGGAAATTCATTAATATTATCATAAATCCTCGCAGTCTTTGCTGCATTTTCGATTAATTCAAAACTGCAGTTCCGGAAGAAATCAATATTTTCAGTTATTGAAGTAGAAAAGAGAAAGGTATCCTGAGGTACGGTGCCAATACTGCTCCTGAGCACAGATAAAGGTATTTTATTGATATCAACATCATCTATGAAGAGTGTTCCCTCCGGGGTTGAGAGAATCCTTGAAATCAGGTTTACAAGAGTAGTCTTGCCACTTCCTGTTCGTCCTACTATTGCAAGTGTCCTACCAGCTTCCACCGCAATACTAATATCCTTAAGTACAGGATTATCTGCACCGGGATATGTAAAGGTGAGCCCTTTGAATTCTATCGAACCCTCTATTGAAGCTTTATCTACAGTCTCATCGTCTGAGATTTCAGGTTTTTCATCCATTATGGTATTTATCCGTTCAAGTGATACGAAGCCTCTTTGAAACATGCTAGCGACCCAGCCTATAGCTGTTATGGGCCAGATAAGCATTCCAAGATAGCTGTTAAAGGCTACAAAGCCTCCAAGAGTTAATGACCCTTGTATAACCAGTATACCGCCAAACCATAGGGCTATCACGAAAGAAAGCGCGGCAATGGACATGACAGTTGGAAACATCATACCCATAAGTCTGAGAAATTTGAGATTAGCTTCCCTATTTATAGCATTTATCCGCTCAAACCTGGAGACTTCCTTTCCCTCCTGTGCGAAGGCTTTTACTACTCTGATTCCTGAGAAATTTTCTCGAACAGCCTCTGTAAGGCTGGAGAATGCCTCCTGTTGTTTTTGTACTCTATTCTGCATCACCTTCATAAAGAATACTATAGAAATCCCTAGTAGAAGCATAGGAGAAAAACAGAAAGCAGTCAGTTTTAGTCCCCCTGTATTTAACATCATAACCAATGCGACTATGGGAATCAGAAAGCTGTCAATAACAAAAATTACGCCCTGGCCAGAAGCCATCGTTACATTATTCATGTCGTTGGTAGCATGTGCCATTATGTCACCAGTTTTATGTATATTGAAATAGTTGGCTGAGAGCTTTTGAAGGTGAGCATAGAAACGGTTTCTTAAAGAGAGTTCAATTGATCTGGAAACACTCATAAGAGTATATCTGAAAAGAAATCTGAAAATGGCTACACCAACTGCAATAAATACCAGAATCAGTGCATATTCGGCCAGCTTCGAACGTGTAAGAGATCTGCTTTCAAGTAAATCGGTCACATCACCAAGTAGTTTTGGCAATATCAGCTGTAATATGTCAACACACAGCAAAAACACTATGCCTATAGCATATCGGTATTTATATTTTAACAGAAGGTCTCTGATATAACGCAATGATTTCATATTTTCCTCATATTTCAGATAATTTACGCATTCCAGGCGGGATGCGCAGCATTTATATTATAGCATAAAATCTATTGGGAGGGCGAGAAAATATGTTGTTACAGTAAAAGTAAAAGTTAAATGTGAAAAAATTACTTATTAATTTACAGATAAACCAACGTAGAAGGGATGTGAATATATTCAAATCAGACCAAATATAGTATAATTTCAGATGGGACGTATACCCAACTCTAAGAAAGTAATCTAAAAATATTTTACTGGGGGCTTAAAATGGTAGGGACTATTTACAAAAACAATTATAATGTAAATTCAATTGCCTTAAAGTTTAAGGGAAGCAGTGTTACTTATGGGCAGCTTGATAAAGCAGTGGTTGGTTATGCAAGCTATTTTAAAAAGCTGGGATTAAAAACTGGCGAACGAGTCATATTGAGCTGTCTCAATTCACCTGAATTCATATATTCGTATTTGGGAGTTGTAAGAAATGGGGGAATCATCGTACCCCTTAATTTGCTGCTCACCATGGAAGAGATTGCTTATATGATTAAGGATTCGGAAGCTAAATTTATGATCATTCATCCCTTGATTTTGCAAAAAGCAAAACTAACTAAAGAATCCATCCAAAATGCGCTAGGAATCAATGTTATTGTACTGGATGAGGAACTTGAAAATAGTATTTCAGAGGTTGCTACAGAAGGGTTTGAAGATTTTTTAGATGAAAAGGCAATATCCACATTCCTCTACACTTCTGGTACTACTGGAAAGCAGAAAGCCGCAATGCTTACCCATAAAAACCTTGTTTTCAATGCGGAACAGTGCAATCTAGGACTTCAGGCATATGCTGATGATATATACATGTGTGTACTTCCGATGTTTCATGTGTTTGCGTTTACTGCCTGTGTTCTGATGCCACTGTGGTCAGGTGCAACAATTACGATAATAGAGACCTTTCAACCCAAAGAGGTTGTTGAATCTTTAGTGAGAGATGATATCACAGTCTTTATGGGTGTCCCTGCGATGTATGTAGTTTTATTAGGGGCAAGTAAGAATAATATTGCTTTTCCAAAACTTCGCTTGGCTGTCTCAGGGGGAGCAGCACTGCCTATTGAAATATTCAGGCAGGCTAAAGAAATCATGAAACTTCCCGTCGTAGAAGGCTATGGGCTGACAGAAGCTTCTCCCGGGGTATGCTTCAACCCACCGTATGGGGTACAAAAAGAAGGCTCCATTGGCTTGCCTATTCCTTATGTCGAATGTAAAATCGTCGATGAAGATGATGTGGAACTATCTGTAGGGGAGATTGGAGAACTTGCTGTCAGAGGAGAAAACGTCATGTTGGGATACTACAAACAGGAGGAAGAGACAAAGAAGACACTGCTAGATGGGTGGCTTCATACCGGAGACCTAGCAAAGAAGGATGAAGACGGATACATCTTCATCGTAGACAGGAAAAAGGACATGGTAATAGTGGGCGGAATGAACGTATACCCAAGAGAAGTTGAGGAAGTGATGTATCAATATTCGAAGGTAAAAGAGGCCGCAGTCATTGGAGTTGAGGACAAGCTTAGGGGAGAGTATGTAAAAGCTTTTGTTGTTTTAAAGGATGGAGAAGTATGTACTTCCAAAGAACTACTCCAATATATGAAAGAACGGCTTGCAGTATACAAGTTGCCACGTGAAATAGAATTTATTCTAAGTCTACCCAAGAACAGTGCAGGAAAGATACTGAAAAGAATGCTTAAAGAGAAGTAATTTAAGTTGAACTGCATAATTCTTTTAAAAAAGTTATAAATGAAAGTTTGTTTATTTTTCTAGGTATCTCATATATAATTAATTCTAGTGCAACAACTATTTTTAAATAAAATTTGCTTGTTTTTGATATTAGAATCATAATTGTAATAACTACGAAATGTTTAATTTAAGGAAAAGGGACATGCTGATTTTAAAATTATGCTTGGAAAAGAGGTAATAAATTGGATAAAATATTTCCACGTACGAATGTCAGCGGAGTATCGTTGTCAAGAATGATTATCGGAACAAACTGGATACTTGGTTTTAGCCATACTGGTGCTGCTGCTGATCACTTAATCAGAAAAAAAAATGGCACTATAGAAGCAATTACAGAGTTGCTCCAGGTGTTTCTCAATGCAGGTATTGATACGATTATGGGTCCATTTGCTGGAAATCAGCTTTTAGTTGACGCAGTGAAAGAATCTGAAAATCGGACTGGTAAAAAAATGATTATTATCGATACTCCTATTATAAATGTTGATGATAATACAAAAGCGCGAATTGAAGCAGAAAAAGTTATTGAATTTAGCCGAGAAATAGGTTCAACTTTTTGTTTTCCGCATCATTCATCAGCAGAACAACTGGTAAATAAAAATAAGCAGACAATAGAAAGACTGCCTGACTATTTAACAATGATACGTAATAATGGCATGATACCTGGTCTTTCTTGTCATATGCCTGAGTTAATTATATATTCTGACCAAAATGAATATGATGTGCAAACCTATATACAAATTTATAATTGCATGGGTTTCTTAATGCAAGTAGAAGTTGAATACATTCATAAAGTAATCTGGAATGCCAAGAAACCAGTGATGACCATTAAACCTATGGCAGCAGGACGAGTAACTCCTTTTGTTGGTTTGAATTTTGTATGGAATACTATTCGTCCCTGCGACATGGTAACAGTAGGTTGTTTGACTTCAGAAGAAGCAACTGAGGATATTGAAATCTCTATGGCTGCTCTAGAAGGTCGTCCCCCTGAGCTGCAGGGTCGCAGTAGCCCAAATAAAACTGTGATCATGAAGTAGCTTAGAGTGGTGTAGGGGAGATAATATACCTTTAATTGATTTATTAATTTTTCAAGGAACTAATATATTTTTTCCTTTTTGGAAGGATGAAACATATCATTTGCATGCATTTAAAGACTATCTATTTGTCCCTAAAATGCCATTCCTCGGAATGGCATTTTAGATGTATGACAAGATATTATATATTATTCTAAATAAATACTTTTATGTTTCATATGATTTGTGCTAAAATCGAATATATAAAAATATATAAACTACAATTAAGGGTGTGGAATATGCAAAATTATGGTTTACCAAATAAACAGGGACTTTACGATCCAGCATTAGAACATGATGCATGTGGTATGGGATTTGTCGTTAATATTAAAGGTGATAGATCCAATGACATTGTAGCCGACGCTTTAACTGTACTGGAAAACTTAAGTCATAGAGGAGCAAGCGGATCAGATGAAAATACAGGTGATGGCGCCGGAATACTAGTTCAGATTCCTCACGATTTTTTTCAGAGAGAATGTGACGTTTTAGGTTTTGCTTTGCCTGAAAAAGGAAACTATGGCGTGGGTATGATTTTCGCACACAAGTATGATGATTTCAGACAAACGCAAATGGAGACCTTTGAAAAAATTGTTCATGAAGAAGGTCAAAAAATCCTAGGCTGGAGGGAAGTACCTATTGATAAAACTACAATAGGAGAAACCGCAAAAGCTGTAATGCCAAGATTCATCCAGGTTTTTATCGAGAAGGATGCTGGAATATGGGATGAAATGGATTTTGAAAGAAAACTTTATATTATAAGGAAAAGAGCAGAAAAGATCATTTCACCGATGAGTGAAGACAAAGGGGGCATATTTTATATCTCTAGTCTTTCATCAAAGACCATCGTTTATAAAGGTATGCTTACAGCAGAGCAGCTTAGAAATTTCTATCTCGACCTTTCGGATCTTGATTTTGTATCAGCACTTGCTATGGTTCATTCAAGGTTCAGTACAAACACTTTTCCAAGCTGGGAAAGGGCTCATCCCAATAGGTATATTGTCCACAATGGTGAAATAAATACAATAAGAGGTAACGTAAACTGGATGAAGGCAAGGCAGAAATGTATTGATTCACCAATTTTTGATGATATTTCAAAAGTATACCCAATAGTTGATGAATCAGGTAGTGACTCTTCAATGTTCGACAACAGCCTTGAATTTATTTATCTTACAGGAAGGTCACTCCCTCATGCAGTGATGATGATGATTCCTGAACCATGGGAAAAGAATAAACTGATGTCCAAGGAAAAGAAGGATTTCTACGAGTTCCAAAACTTTATAATGGAACCTTGGGACGGTCCCGCTGCTATCGCTTTCACTGATGGTGAGGTAATAGGAGGAATGCTTGACAGAAACGGACTACGTCCATCAAGGTATTATGTAACAAAAGATGACAAGGTTATTCTGGCTTCTGAGGTTGGTGTAGTTGATATAAAGCCTGAAAATGTAAAATATAAAGGCAGACTCGAACCAGGCAAAATGCTGCTCATCGATACCAAAGCAAAGAGAATTATCTCAGATGAGGAAATAAAGGACAGTGTATCAAAACTATATCCATATGAAGAATTGAACAAAAGACATGTATTTAAGCTCAGTGATATGCCTTTTGAGAAATTGAAGGTAGAGAAGGTAAGAGAAGATCTTTTAAAGCAACAGAAGGCATTTGGTTATACTTATGAGGATATAAATAAAATAATTCAGCCTATGGCTGTTCAAGGAGCAGATCCAGTTGGAGCAATGGGTATGGACACACCGCTGGCTGTATTATCTGAGAAACCACAGATGCTGTACCTTTATTTTAAGCAGCTATTTGCACAGGTTACCAATCCTCCTATTGACGGAATAAGGGAAGAGATAGTAACTTCAAGCAGCATCCTGCTAGGGAATGCTGGAAATCTATTGGAGCCCGATAAGAAACAAACAGCCAGCGTTTTTTTAGAGCATCCGATATTAACGAATGAACAGTTTAATACAATTAAGAACCTAAATAATGATACGTTTAAAGCAACTACAATTTCCATTCTTTATAAAGCCATAGACGGGGTAAAAGCTATGGAAAAGGTGCTAATCAGGATTTTCAGGGAAGCTGACAAGGCCATAAGTCAAGGGGCTAATATCATGATACTTTCTGATAGAGGTGTAAATGAGAATTTAGCTGCAATTCCTGCACTTTTGGCATCTTCTGGACTTCACCACCACTTGATCAGAAAAGAGATCAGGACTAATGTGGGAATTGTACTGGAATCAGGTGAGCCCAGGGAAGTACACCATTTCTGTACACTGATAGGTTATGGAGTAACTGCAATAAATCCTTATATAGCATATGAAACTATCAAAGATCTTTCTGAAAAAGGATTACTTGGTGAAATGTCATATGAGGAGGGCAAAAAGAACTTCATTAAGGGTTCAGTAAAAGGTATTCTTAAGGTATTGACTAAAATGGGAATATCTACGATGCGAAGCTACCACGGAGCCCAAATATTTGAAGCAGTGGGTCTTAAAAAGGACCTTATTGATAAATATTTTACTATGACACCATCTAGATTAGAAGGTATAGGACTTGAAGAAATAGCTATTGAAAATCAAATGAGGCATGAGAGTGCATATAATGAAGATTCACCTTATACTGATACCCTTGAAATAGGAGGAACTTTCCAATGCAAGAATGATGGAGAACTCCATCTTTACAATCCCGAAACCCTCTATATGCTCCAGAAATCATGCAGAGAAGGAAATTACAATCTCTTTAAGTCTTATACTAAAAAGATAAACGAAGAGGAAATAATTACATTAAGGAATCTGCTTGAATTCAATTATAATACCAGCGATACCATTCCTGTTGAAGAAGTAGAATCAGTTGATTCAATAGTCCGGAGGTTTAAGACTGGAGCTATGTCTTACGGCTCCATCAGCAAGGAAGCTCATGAATGTATGGCTATTGCCATGAACAGACTCGGTGGAAAGAGCAACACTGGTGAAGGCGGAGAGGACAGCGAAAGATTCAAGTTAATGGAAAATGGAGACTCTAAAAAAAGCGCAATTAAGCAGGTTGCCTCAGGACGTTTCGGTGTTACCAGTAACTACCTCGTAAATGCTCAAGAGATACAGATAAAAATGGCTCAGGGAGCAAAACCAGGTGAAGGAGGACAGCTACCAGGACGAAAGGTTTATCCGGAAATTGCCAAGGTAAGGCATTCAACTCCAGGTGTAGATCTTATTTCACCACCACCGCATCATGATATTTATTCCATCGAAGATCTGGCTGAGCTTATCCACGACTTGAAAAATGCAAACAAGGATGCAAGGATAAACGTAAAGCTGGTATCTGAAGTTGGCGTAGGTACTATTGCTGCAGGTGTAGCTAAAGGAAAAGCCGATGTAATCCTTATCAGTGGATACGACGGTGGAACTGGCGCTTCTCCATGGACAAGCATAAAAAATACAGGGCTTCCATGGGAGCTTGGACTTGCTGAGACTCATCAGACCTTGGTTCTGAACAAGCTGAGAGACAGGGTGGTTCTGGAAACTGATGGAAAGCTGCTCTCGGGAAAAGATGTTGTAGTTGCTGCGATGCTTGGAGCAGAAGAATACGGATTTGCAACTACTCCGATTATTGTACTGGGATGTCTAATGATGAGGGTTTGTAACCTCAACACATGTCCTGTAGGTATAGCTACTCAGAATAAAGAACTAAGAAAAAATTTCACAGGAAAGCCTGAATATGTTGAGAACTTCATGAGATTTATTGCTCAGGAGATGCGCGAAATCATGGCTAAGCTGGGCTTTAAGACAATAACTGAAATGGTTGGACGTACAGACAGACTGAGAGCCAAAGATAATATCAAGCACTGGAAAGCTTCTAAATTAGATCTTTCCTCGATTTTGTATCAGCCTTATGCTGGTGCTGATGTAGGCAGATTCAATACGCAATCACAGAATCATATGCTAGAAAAATCATTAGGAATGAAAAAGCTTCTCAGAATGTGCAAACCTGCGCTTGAAAATAAGAAACCTATAAGAGCTAAACTTAAGATTAATAATGTAGACAGGGTTGTAGGTACGCTTATCGGAAGCGAGATTTCCAAGAGATATGGTGAAGATGGACTTCCAGAAGATACAATAAAGCTTACCTTTGTAGGCTCTGCAGGACAAAGCTTTGGAGCATTTGTACCGAAAGGAATGACACTTGAACTTGAAGGAGATTCGAACGATTATATAGGAAAAGGTCTTTCTGGTGGTAAAATTATTGTGTATCCGCCAAAAGCATCTGATTATGAGCCTGAGAAAAATATCCTTATAGGAAATGTGGCTTTCTACGGGGCGACTGAAGGAGAGGCTTATATTAATGGTATAGCCGGTGAAAGATTCTGTGTAAGGAACAGCGGTATAAAAGCGGTTGTTGAAGGAGTGGGTGACCATGGCTGTGAATACATGACGGGTGGCAAAGTGGTAATAATGGGTAAAACAGGAAGAAACTTTGCTGCTGGAATGTCTGGCGGGTTAGCCTACATTTTGGATTTTGACGAAAGATACTGCAATAAATCTTTGGTAATACTTGAAGAAATAGACTCTGAAGAGGAAATGAAAGAGATAAAGGAAATGATTGAGAAGCATGTTGAGTACACGGGTAGTCCTCAGGGTAGTAAAGTTCTTGCTGACTGGAATAACTATTCACAGAGATTTACCAAGGTAATACCTAAGGATTACAAACAAATGCTTGAAAATATAGACAAGGCTCATAAGGCGGGCTTGAGCGGTGATGAAGCCCTGATGGCCGCATTTGAAGAAAAATTTAAAATTGATTAATGGATTATAGGAAATTAAGGTGGGAATTACAATGGGAAAAGTTACTGGATTTTTAGAGTATGAAAGAATTGATCCGAAAAAACGAACTCCAAAAGAAAGAATCAAAGACTGGGAGGAAATACGGCTTCCTAGGGATACTGAGGTTGTAAAAACACAGGCGGCGAGATGTATGAACTGTGGAATTCCTTTCTGCCATGGAGGAGTGCTTTTAAACGGTATGGCGGCAGGCTGTCCTGTACACAATCTTATTCCGGAATGGAATGATTTAGTTTATAAGGGACAGTGGAAGGAAGCTTACAAAAGACTTATAAGAGCAAATCCTTTCCCAGAATTTACTTCAAGAGTATGCCCGGCGCCATGTGAAGGTTCGTGTACTGAAGGCTATAATATGGAGTCTGTTACAATCAGCAGTATTGAATACGAGATCATTGAGAAAGCTTTTGCGCAGGGCTGGGTAGTGGCAAAGAAAGCCAAAGAAACAGGAAAGAAAATTGCTGTTGTAGGCTCAGGTCCTTCAGGAATGTCAACTGCATATTATCTAAATATTGTAGGGCATGATGTGACTGTGTATGAGAGAAACGACAGAGCTGGCGGACTGATGATGTACGGTATTCCAAATATGAAGCTGGATAAAAGAATCATAGAGAGACGTATTGATCTAATGAAGGTGTCAGGGATTAAATTTATACTGGGTACAGAAGTTGGTAAAGATATAAGCGCGCAGGAATTGGCTGACAAGTATGATGCAGTTGTGCTATGCGCGGGTGCAACTAAAGCACGGGGACTTGAGGTTGAAGGAAAAGGACTTAAGGGAGTTTACTTTGCGGTAGATTTTCTGAAGGCTAATACCAAATGCCTTCTTGATTCAAATTTTGAGGATGGAAACTATATTAGTACCAAAGGTAAGAATGTTATTATCATTGGTGGAGGGGATACAGGGACTGACTGTGTAGCCACTTCAATAAGACATGATTGCGAGAGTGTTTACCAGTTTGAAATAATGCCTGAGCCTCCTTCCAAGAGAATTGAAAAGTCTAATCCATGGCCTGAATGGCCAAAGAAACTTAAAGTGGATTACGGTCAGGAAGAGGCAATAAGCCTGACTGGAAAGGATCCTAGAAATTACCTGATATCCACTAAAAAGATTGTAGGAAATGAAAACGGTGAGGTAAAAGAGGTTCATACAGTAGAAGTTATCTGGGGAAAGAATGCCTATGGAAGATTTGGTCCACAGGAAGTTCCTGGCAGCGAAAAAGTATGGAAAGCCGACCTCGTGCTTCTTGCTATGGGATTTTTGGGCCCGGAAGATACTATTCCAAATGAGCTAAAGCTTGAGAGAGATGCTAGAAGCAATGTGAACGCGGAATACGAGCTTTTCCAGACAAATGTCGATAAAGTATTTACTGCTGGAGATATGAGAAGAGGTCAGAGCCTGGTTGTTTGGGCTATTCAGGAGGGAAAGCTTGCCGCAAGAGAAGTCGATAAACACCTCATGGGTAAAACTGTGATTAAATAGCAGATTTGGGGAAAGCCACAGCTGAAATGGTTGTGGGTTTTTCAACGGAATAGTAAGTTTTATTGAAATATATGTCATAATAATTATAGGGGTGAAGCATGAATAGTCAAAATCTAGTATGTGTACACAAAGGAATATGTCATCTAGGAGAAGGACCTATATGGAACGTAAAGCAGCAAAAGCTATTCTGGACAGATATTATTAAGCGGGAGATTTGGATATACGATCCAGTTGGAAATAGCAGCAGGATTTTCTGGAAGGGAAACTTGCAGGTTGGTGGTTTTGCTTTCACACGGAGGGGTGCAATTGTTTTGTGCTCAGATAAAGGTATATACCTGCTTAATATTAATTCTGATGGTCTACCAAATACTGAACCTAGCCTTTTATTTGATATTCCACTCTCGGAAAATGAAATGTTCAATGACATTACTGTTGACCCAGAAGGTCGTATTTTTGCAGGCACTGTTTCAAGACCGGATTTTACAAATGGAACATTGTATTGTATTGAGAAGAGGAAAAATCCTGTAGTAGTATTGAACAATTTATATTGTTCCAATGGAATGACTTTTTCCTTGGATGAAAAGTACTTTTTTCATACTGACAGTAACCTAAAAAGAATTACGAAATATGACTATGACAGTAGAACGGGTGAAATAAGTAACCCAGGCATATATTTTCAAGGAACTTCTGAAATAGGTTCGCCAGATGGGATAACATTAGATAGTCAAAATCACATGTGGGTTGCTTTCTGGGGAGGGTCATGTGTTCGCAGATTGGATACCGCAGGTAAAGTAGTAGCTGAGATTTCATTACCAGTAAAACAGCCTTCAAGTGTTATGTTTGGAGGGTACGATTTAAATGAGCTGTATATTACTTCTGCTTGTGAAAATGCTGATAATATAAGCACAGGTTATTGTAATGACGGGACTTTTTTAGGAGGTCCTTTATATAAAATTTGCCCAGGGGTCACTGGACGGGCAGAATGGCTGGCTGATTTTTAAACTAGAGTATGATATAATGAGTAATGAGTAATGAGTAATGGGTAATGAAAAATGAAAAATAATACTGCTTAAAATCAAGGAGGCAAAACATCATGCAATATCGTGTTTTAGGAAATACGGGAGTTAAGATATCTACATTGGGATTTGGATCAATGAGACTTCCTCAAGTCAATGTTGACGGCAAAATGGTTTTTGATAGCGATGAGAGCGTTCGTATTATTCACAAGGCTTTTGAATTAGGTGTAAATTATATAGATACTGCTCCATATTACTGTGACTCAGAAAGTGAGACTATAGTAGGAAAAGCAATTAAAGGTTGGAGAGATAAAGTGTATCTGTCGACAAAAAATCCTATTGAAGATGATTCTGGTGTTCATTACAGAGAGCGTCTTGAAAAGTCACTAAAAAAACTTGATACGGATTATATTGATTTTTACCATATGTGGGGCATAAGTTGGGAAGCATTTGAACAGAAAATCAATGTAAAAGAAGGTCCACTAATGCAGGCTATAAAGGCAAAGAATGAGGGCTTGATAAAGCACATTTCATTTTCCTTTCATGATAAACCTGAAAATATGATAAAGCTTATTGACACAGGGTATTTTGAAACAGTACTATGCCAGTACAACATGCTTGACAGAAGTAATGAACAAGCAATAGCCTATGCACATGAAAAGGGACTTGGAGTTGTAATTATGGGGCCGGTGGGTGGAGGCAAGCTTGGAACACCTTCTGATGTAATTCAAAAACTTATTCCCGGCGGTGCCAAAAGCAGCGCAGAATTGGCTTTGAGATTTGTAATTTCTAATACTAATGTTACCTGTGCTCTTTCTGGAATGGGAAGTATGAGTATGGTAGAAGAAAATGTGGAAACAGCATCAAATGAAATGAAACTTAGTGATAAAGAGATTACAGATGTTAATGTTGCGATGGAGCAAAACAAAAAACTGTCGGAGCTTTATTGCACTGGCTGTAATTATTGCATGCCTTGCCCTCAGGGAGTTAACATCCCGCTTAACTTCCAGCTGATGAATTACCATCGTGTATATAAAATATCGGAATATGCAAGAGAAGAATATAAAAAAATCGGTACAGTTGATCATATGAAGGGAAAGAGAGCGGATGAATGTATTGAGTGTGGATTGTGTGAAGAAAAGTGTCCACAGAAAATAGAGATTCGCAAACAGTTAAAAGAAACAGCTGAAGCACTGGGTTAAATATTTGTAAAGGTGGATAACGAGTTCTAAGCTTTGGAGGGATTAAAGACTTCCGCTAAAGTTTAGAACTCTATTTATGTGATAAACTATTGGAAGTCGTACTTTATGGAACTCTACCTTGCTGCATGCCGAACAAATTCTGGCGGTACAGATAAACACCAGCTGAATTGGTTGTATAATTTGATAGTGCTAAATCTACACCTTTGTTTATAGCAACCTTACCTTTCTGAGGCGAATTTGAAGTGTTACCCCATATAAGATAAGGCGATACGTCAAAAGTCCAGTGTGCATTAATGCTACGTATTCCTGCAGCATAGTTAAAGGTACCCATGTTTATTGGGTCATTGTTTTCATCAAGCAGAATGCCTTTTTTATTGTAAACTGCTTCAAAATAGCCGTCACAAGATAAGAATTTTAGGTTATATTCGCCATCAGTTCCCTGGATATGGTAAGCCGAACTACCAATACTAAGTAATCTCCATTGTTTATTAACTGGAAGTCTTTTATTTAAAAGCATTAATTCTTTAAGGCTTTTAGGAACTCTATTTAACTTATTCCTAAAGTAGTTCATCTGCATATCAACAGAGCCTATTTTATATACAAGAGAACTTACTAATTGATGGAATCTTAAAATATTATTTGGGTCATTATTGTCAAGCTCACTACCGTTTTTGTTTACGGCATTCATAATTACAGAAAGTGCACTTCGGTTTCCGGATGTTTTAGCGATGTACTGAATATTGTTTACATATTCAACGCTACCCAAAACGAAAAATTTGTTACTTGTAAAGGTAGTACTTGTTAAGGTATTATCATTATTTGTATATATGGTTTTAGTACAGGCCGTAAATAAAAAACCCAATATTAGAGTTTGTATTAATAATTTTATCTTCATATAATATCCCATTTAATAAATGCACTTATGATTAAACTAATTATTAACATTTATTTCCTTTCCACGAAACGGACATAAAATCCAATAAGATAAGAATATCCAAAATAAAAAAAATAAAACGTAGAAAATAATTGTAAAATTATTAACCAATGTTTTATTGTATGCGTGGAGTTTATTAAAAGATAATAATAATTATTTTAAGGAACAAATTTATATGAAAAATACAAATTTAATCCTTTTGAAGTGACTATATGCTTTTTCATTTGTAATATTATTTAAACCTAACAAAAGCCCTGCAAATTGAACTAATCCCTGTCTGCTATGCAGGGATTAGTTCAATTTGCAGGGCTTTTAAAAATATAATATCATTTTTACTTTTTGTTTAATCCAGCATTTAACTTTTGTATCTTCTTCTTAAGTACAATGTATTGCGTTAACCAAATTGTTACATAGATTGAGATAAAAGTTGAAGCAAAAATAATAATTGAAACTGGCTTTATCTCTATCCAGCCTAAATAGATAGCTGTTGGAAAATATACAACTGCTATTGATATAAAATGTAGTTAAAAATGGAGTTGCGGACGACAATCAATTGATGGGTTCTGGACGTGTTTTAAGCAGAAAATAAGCTCGGCATGTTTTTAGTATATAAATTTTATTCAGAGATTTGCATACCTGTGGTAAGAAAATAAGCTGTATATTATCAAATGGGCTGCAACAGAATGTAAAAGATTCTGTTGCAGTCCATTTGAATTTCAAAAATTTAGTTTTTATAATTCTAATATAAATATTTACTTGAATTTAGAGTACCCCTAATAGTTATATCAAAAAGCTTAACACGAGTTGACATAACGCAACATTATTGTTAACATAATGTTGCGACTCATAAAAATTTCTTCCTTCGAAATGGGAAGTTATTGTTTAGTTATTTCTAAGGGAGCAGGTAATACGATGAAGAGGTTATTGCAAAAATGGAAATTAATTTTAGTTTTGGTGGTCTTTGCGATGATTTTCACCGGCGTAATTAGTCTTATCATATCTGGTGACAAGCCTGACGGAAGTTCACCTACGGCACCCACAAAGTTGGGGGAAGAATCAGCAACTGAAAATTCTGCATTACCTTTACCAATACCCACACCAACACCCACAACAAAAGCAGTGAAAATGGTGGGTTACTATGCAGCTTGGGCGGCATACTTAGGCTATACTCCAGATAAGATTGATGCAAGCAAGCTGACGCATATCAATTATGCTTTTGCAAATATAGGAAGTGATCTTAAAATTGAACTGGGATATCCTGATGTAGACACCTCAAATTTTAGCAAACTGAATACTCTAAAGCAAGCGCATCCAGGTCTTAAAACATTAATTTCTGTTGGAGGCTGGGCTTGGTCAGGCAAGTTTTCTGATATGGCTCTTACCGAAGCGTCGAGAACTACTTTTGCAGATAGTTGTGTAGACTTTATAGTTAAATATGGATTTAACGGTGTTGACATAGATTGGGAATATCCTGTTAGCGGAGGGATGTCAACAAATATAAAAAGGCCTGAAGACAAGCATAACTTTACACTTTTACTTAAAAAATTGCGTGAAAAGCTCAATGCTCGAAGCTTGCTTGATGGGAAGCAATATTTGCTCACTATTGCAGGTGCTGATGGAAGAGGGTATGCAAATAACACTGAACTAGGTATTGTCCAACAATATCTTGATTATGCAAATATAATGACCTACGACATTAATGGAACATGGGGCGGGTATACCGACTTCAATGCACCATTATATAATAATAGTGATATTTCTCCACAGAATAAGTGGAGTGCTGATTCATCAGTCAATGCATGGCTGAAGGCAGGGTTACCAGCAGAAAAGCTTATTGTTGGAGTACCTTTCTATGGGTATAAATATAACTCCGTTAAGAATGCCAATAACGGATTATATCAAACTTTCTCAGGAGGTTCAGCGATAAGCTATGCAAATATTGCTACCAATTTCTTGAAGGCACCTGAGTATGTGAGGTACTTCCATCAGCAATCCATGGTACCTTGGCTGTTTAATGGCTCAACCTTTATAAGCTATGAAGATGAAAAGTCAATTGGGCAGAAAGCTCTATATATTAAGTCTAAAGGTTTGGGTGGAGCAGCAATATGGGAAATAAGCCAGGATCCTAACAGAATTCTGCTGGGTGCTTTGTATAAAGGCTTAAAGTAATAAATAGATCACAAGTTGCATTGTAGAGTCCAGAAATCTTTATGTGTTAAGGATTTCTGGACTTTCCATTTGAGTGCGAGGACAGTTTATGTTTACACTGTAGTAACAAAATATATTTGGACTGAATATTGATAGATAAGAACACTTTATTCTATAAAATAAAGTATTTGAAGATAAAGAAAAATATGGTATAATTCGTAGATATTATTTATTGAGACAAATAAAATGTTACTATGAGAACATTAAGTAGCATTGTCGTCAGTTGTAATAACGCGATTTTTGATTTAAATGTGAAATGAGAAATGAGAAAGGATAAACAAATTGGACAATTTAAACACAAAAGTAAAGGTAGCTATGCTATCTGTGCTATCAAATACAACACTAATTATTCTGAAACTCATTGCAGGCTTGTTAAGTGGTTCTGTAAGTATAATTTCAGAAGCTATACATTCTTCAATGGATCTTGTTGCATCAATCATTGCACTTTTTTCTGTGAAAGTTTCATCGAAGCCAGCAGATAAAGAACACCCATATGGTCATGGCAAGATTGAAAATGTTTCAGGTGTATTAGAAGGATTACTTATATTTGTAGCAGCATTCCTAATTATTAAAGAAGCTATATTAAAGATACTTAATCCAACAGAAGTATCCCAAGCTTATATTGGAATTGCTGTCATGGGTATATCTTCAGTAGTGAATATTATAGTATCAAGAACACTTTATAAAGTTGCGAAGAGAGAAGAATCTGTCGCCCTTGAGGCAGATGCCTTACATTTAAAAACCGATGTTTATACCTCGGCGGGAGTTGCTGTTGGACTACTGTTGATGACAATTACAGGTATTAAGATTCTTGATCCAATCACTGCTATCTTGGTTGCTTTGCTGATAGTAAAAGAAGCTTGGTCGCTTTGTCGAAATGCTTTAAGCCCATTACTGGATGCTAGCCTTACAGAAGAAGAAGAATCAAAAATTGAAGAAATTCTTGGGACATATAATGAAAGGATTAAGGAATACCACAAGCTCCGAACAAGAAAATCAGGGAATATAAAATATATTGATTTTCATTTGATTGTCGATGGAAGTACTACCGTTGCTGAATCACACGCTCTGAGTGAGGAAATACAGAAAGAACTTGAATACAAAATTAAAAACACCAATGTGAGTATTCATATTGAACCAGTAAAAGCTTGACTAACATAAGGAATACATTTTCTTGGTATAAACATGAAGATATTACAAACTCAATAAAAAAGGTAACAGTATCTAAAATTTAATACTGTCACCTCTTTTGTGAATATAGCATAGAAATTCCTATCCCACAAACTGTGATAATTCCATGTTGAATTTATCTTGTTCCTCAAAGAACAATGAATGTCCACTCTGTTCAAAAGGGACGAGCTTGGAGTTTTTAATTCCTTTTTTCATAGCTTCTGCCAATGGGAATAGACAAACTTTGTCATGGATTCCATGGAGAATTAAAGTTGGAACCTGTATTTTGGCAAGGTCAGAAAACAAGCTTTCATCTCTAAAGGTCATTGCACATGACGCAGTAGCCCACCCAGGTGATTCAAAACCCAATTGGAAAAACCAATCCGATAAAGCTGGAGTTATAGGCTGGTAGAAGAACATGGGGGCAGTATCCCTAAGCATTTGGGGATGGTTAGTATAGGTTGCTTGAATAATTTTAGTTACTGCTTCCTTTGGAACTCCAAATGGAAAATCCGGACGCATAGTAAGACTTGGAGCAGCGGCTCCAAAAAGTGCAAGTTTTGCTACACCATACCCGTTGTAGCGAGCCATGTAGCGGATTGCGGTTGCTCCACCCATAGAATGACCAGCAAGTGTGAAATTCTTGAGTTTGAGTGCATCAACCACACTCCGAACATCATCAGCCAATCGATTATAGTCATAGCCGGTTAAGGGTTTGCTGGAATTGCCGGAGCCCCTCACATCAATACCTATGCATCTATACCCCATTTTAGGTAACTGATTAAATTGATATTCAAATGCTCTATGGCTAAGGGGCCATCCATGTATAAATAAGATTGTCTTCCTTCCAAGTGGGTTGATGTCATTTACATAAATATTTACATCTGGTTCAACTTTCACAAAATAATCCAATTTGGTACCTCCAAAAATAAAATTCTATTCAGTAACATATTATTCATTTGATATAAATAGGGTGAATTATTTGTCCAATTTATGTGATTTGTTATGTGTGCAGTGGAATATATTACTTGCGTTAGAGATCATTCTAATTAAAATTGAATGTATAACATAAAACTGATATTATAATGATTATGATATTAAATTTGGAAATGGAGTGAATATTATTGGAAAAAAATATACTTGTACTTATTCCAGTTAATGCAGAGCACAAAAGATTTTTAGAAGAGAAAGCACCTTCTTCCAGCTTTATATACTCAACCTATGAAACAGTTGATTTAGCACAAATGCAAAATGCTAATATTATAATAGGAAATCCACCAATTGAAATGATAAAGGGTTCTAAAAAGTTAGATTGGGTGCAACTTAACAGCGCTGGAGTTGGTGATTATACAAAGGATGATGCACTGCCAGGCCGTGTGATTTTGACGAATGCAAGTGGAGCCTATGGTCTTGCTATATCTGAGCATATGCTTGGTGTTTTATTGGAACTTTATAAAAATCTTCATTTATACAGAGATAATCAGGCCCAAGCAAATTGGGAATATAAAGGATCGGTGAAATCAATTTATAATTCTACTGCCTTAATTGTAGGAGCTGGAGATATTGGCAGTGAATTTGCCAAAAGATTAAAAGCACTTGGTGCTTATACAATAGGGATCAGGCGAAAAGATAGCAATAAGCCTAGTTTTCTGGATGAGCTTCATTTTATGGATAAAATACAAGAATTACTGCCACGTGCAGATATTGTTGCTTTGAGCCTACCGGGAACAAGTATTACAAATAAGATTATTAATACGGAAACTTTAAAACTGATGAAGAAAGATGCGGTATTAATTAATGTCGGACGTGGAACGGCTATTGATACCGAGGCACTGTGCGATGCGCTGGAGAACGGACAGCTTTTAGGAGCAGCTTTAGATGTCACTGACCCGGAGCCACTACCAAAGGAACACAGGTTGTGGAAAATAAAAAATGCTATTATTACGCCTCACGTATCAGGAGGATATAGCTTGCAGGAAACACAGGAACGGATTATAAGAATAAGTGCAAACAATCTGGAGGCTTTCATTAATGGCAGAAGCCTTGCAAATATTATAGATAGTTCAGCAGGATATTAATAAAATTTAAAATATAATGTAAAGGGTACATACTATTGAATATTATGGTTTGTACCCTTTAATCATATTTATTCTTATCGACAATGTATTTTGATACATTCATTTTAAAGGTGATACACTTCAAATATTAAACAAATAATTTATAAATGACTGTAACGAAACTAGTTTTTTTAGGATATATAAGTGGAGGCAGGTGAGAAGGTGAAGGAATTGGATGAAATTTACAACGAATATGCTGAGGATGTTTTTAAATACGTATACTGCCTTTGTAAAAATCGTACACTTGCAGAAGAGCTTACCCAGGAAACATTTTATCAGGCCGTAAAATCAATTAATCGTTATAACGGGAACTGTAAAATGTTGGTTTGGCTTTGTCAGATAGCAAAATTTTCATACTACAAATATCTTGAAAAACACAAAAATGAGATATTAATAGATAATGATGAATGCAAAAATATATTGGGAGATCATAACGTTGAAGAAACTTTAATTCAGGCTGAGGATAAAATTTATATTTTTAAAGAAATACATTTACTTGAGGAACCCTATAGAGAAGTGTTCCTCCTGAGAGTACTTGGAGACTTGAGTTTTAAGAATATCAGCGATATTCTAGGTAAAAATGAAAATTGGGCAAGAGTTACATATTATAGAGCAAAATTAAAGATTAAAGAAAGTGGGTACGGAGAATGAATGTAAAATGTAATGTAATTAGAGATTTGCTGCCCTTGTATACTGACGAATTGCTGTCTGATGATTCAAAGGAGCTGATTGAAAAGCATATCAAGGATTGTGATGAATGTTCGAATACATTAAAACTTATGAAGGAAGAAATTGAAATTATCGATAAAGCTAAGTTAGAAAAAAATATCAAGTCACAAAAGCCATTTAGAAAACTAAAGAAAAATATTATTATACTATCAGTTTTTCTGATAATTTTGTCGCTATTGCTAGGCATATTTATATCAAGCCCACAAGGTACATTCAATCTGGAGGCAATAGCTGCTCGGAGGACTATTGATAAAATGTTAAATCTTGTTGAGGAAAAAAGATACGATGAGGCCTTTGAATATGTATATTATTTTGATAAGGCAACAGATATAACTCCCAGTTTGAGTTATGAAGAAGCTAAAAAATTATGGATTGAACGTTTTAAAGAGTTTGACTTAAAATCTACTGACAAGATTACATGGCATCGAAATATTACTACTCGAATGGAAGACGGGTACCTGAAAGGATCTGTTGAAATACAAATAAAAAATCCATATAATGATGATTTCATGCTTACTGATATTTGGTTTTCCAAAGCTGAAGCTGATGGAAAATGGCGTATAGGAAATTTCTATAATAGCCAGCTAAGATACACCTTTGAAATTGTTTTGAGCGGTAACCTTACAGAACAAGATAGAAAGCAAAATTATATAGGAAAATAAAGCGTTAAAAGTGTGTAGGAATAAATTTACATAAATCGGTTGACAATATTAATATTGTCAACCGATTTGTCGTTAGGCTTCAACAAGCTTACCTGATTAATGATATCTAAGTTTCAAGGGGTATTACTCCCTCTGAAATTAGGAATTATTATCCGAGGTGGTAGAGCCAGTATCTCTGTACTTATAGAAGTCGGAGTATTAACGATGGAAGGAATCGGATAAACAGAGTTCTTGGATTCAGGGGGAGTTTTTACTCCCTCTAAATCTTAGAAATCGTTGTCCAGGGTCATAGCGCCGCTTATCTCCCACTTGTAGAAGCGGGAGTATTAGCGGCGGTAGACATCGGATAAATTTACATGCAGAAATTGTCGAATAAAAGCTTTTAGCAATTTGGGATTTATGTTACAGTTGTAGTTGTAGTAACTATATACAGGTTAGAATTAGAAAAACACATTTATAAATACATGTATTTTGAGGTTTGATTTGTATCATATACTTATATGTATTCATAGTATAAATTAAAAAGAATGAAATATAGGTTATTCTGGCATAAAAAGACCACAGCTCTACGCTTAAGGGAGAACTTAAATAAATGGAGAATCGTAAAAACTGGTTTACTTATATATATTTGACGATATTTAGTATATTTATGGGTTACACTTTGTTTAGTGGAATTTTGAATATAGGATTCTCTACTCGATACCCATTCCTTTGGTATGGAGGGATTCTTGCAGCAATGGGCGCATTATGGTTAGTTGCTAATGCATTTGGTTTCCTATTATCTCGCTTTGATTTGCATAGACTTGTAATAAAAAATAAACAATACAATGTTATTCTAGAGAGCATATTTGTTGTTGCAGTACTGATGGTAGGAGCAGGGCTACGTGTATGGGTAATTCAAAACTTACCTATTGCTCCAGCTTCGGACTACCAGACCTATTATCAGGTTGCGACATTGCTTTCACAGGGCAACTTGATAAAAGATGGAGTCGGACTTTGCAACTATATTTCTGAATTTCCACATGTAATAGGGTATTCATATATCTTATCCAAAATTTTTTGGATTTTTGGTGCGTCGGTATCTGCAGGGCTCTATTTCAATTTGGCTGCAAGCTTAATTAGTATATTCTTAGCCTATCGAATTGCACGTCTTATTTGTGGGAAAGTAGGAGGAATGATTGCGCTAGTGTTGGTGGCTTTCTGGCCGTCACAGATTTTGTATATCAATCATTTGGCATCAGAACCTGTGTTTACCTGCATGATGCTTTTTTCAGTGTGGCTTGCTGTATATTTATTTAAATATCCACTTGAGACTGGCAAAGCATCAGTTTGTCTGTTTTTAAATATTGCGTTAGGAATATCTTTGGCTTTAGGCAGTGCTGTACGTCCAATGTCGATGATTTTGTTGTTTGCAATTATTCTGTGCCTTCTACCCTACAAAATCAAAATTTATGAACACAAAAGTAGTGTTGGATTAATTAAGAAAAGTATGTCTAAGGGATGGGTTCGTGTTATTGTTATCTTAATCAGCTATGTATTATGTTCTCAAATTATATCTGGAGCAATTTCTAGAACTATTGACCGTGAACTGCCAGGTAGTAGCGTTTCTTTTGGTTATAACCTTATGGTTGGGTTGAATATAGATTCTAAAGGCGCTTGGAATGAACCCGATGCTATGCTGATGAATGATAAATTGGTGGAGACTGATTCTGCAGTAGAGGCACACAAAGCTGCTAGAGGTGAAGCTTTCAAACGAATTACGAAAGACCCAATAGGAATAGCAAATTTGGCTTTGGAAAAATACACATTATTATGGAAAGATGATGATTATGCATCATCTTGGAACATATTATTTATGGAACAGCAGAACAATTTGACACCAGAGAGAAAAGCATTAATAAATGGCTTGATTCCGTGGAATAATATTTATTATCTGCTGTGTGTGTTTTTTTCACTTTTGGCGGGTATATCACTTTGGTATAGAAAAAAGGTTGGATCAGAGCAAATATTGATTTTGTTTTTTATTGGTACGGCTATGCTTCATATGATATTGGAAAGTCAAAACCGATATCACTACAATATATTGCCCGTTTTTGCAATACTTGCTGCTAGCGGAATCATTGAGATTTTTCGTCATTATGCCAAAAAAACTAGCACTATCAAGCCGGATGAAACTTCTGAAGCACAGCAAGAGCTTGCAGCAGTACAGGAGGAAAATTTAGCTGATCAGGAACCTGTAGAAGCTAAAGACAACAAGTTTGATATGCTAAGTGCAATTAAGGATGGGCATGTGATTGTCACTATATCAGAGGCGTATCTGAAAAGTGTACAACAAAGCGAAATATTAGATGAAAATTTAGGACATAGACAGAGTTATTAGATATCGGATTATTGGTAATCGGAGGAAAATAAGAATGAATTTTTCTTCTCTAAGAAAAATAGAAAAAGTTATTACCGTAGCTTTAGTACTTATGATTGTGGTTTCCATAGTGGTAATAACAGTCTGGTGGATGTCACTTCATAATAGTAGTGGAGAAAAGCAAGTAAATGTAGAATCAAGTGCTCAAGGAATAAAGACTGTAGAAACTGATTTGGCACAAAAGCTAGATTTACTGCCTGACAAATACACTCTTAATCAAAGCTTGCCAGATTTGACCTTTGTTAAGGAGAATGGCGATAAGCTTACTTTAGCAAGCATGCGTGGCAAAATTGTGGTGCTTGAATTTTGGGCGAGTTGGTGTCCACACTGCAAGAAAGAGTTAGAGCAGGCTTCTCAACTAAGGTCCATGCTCGCAGAGTACTCAGATGTTGAGTACTGGTTGGTGGATAAGCTTGATACACCAAAAGAAACAAAAGAACAGGCCTTATCATATTTAGTAGAAAATAAAATTCCATTTAGTACCGTTTTTGATGAGGATTTAAAGGCATATAAACAGCTTGGAATAAAGATTGTTCCAACAACGTTAATAATTGATAAGCAAGGTGTACTTCGGGCTTGGAATGCTGGAGAGGGTCTAAATGCTGGCGCTTTGAAGGCTAAGCTTGACTATGTGAAAAACGGTGGCTGCTATGGAGTACGACAGTTTATAACTCGGGAACTCACCAATGATGATGGTGGAGTTAGGACCAACTATTTGAAGGAAGAAGATACAGCATTAAAAAGCACTGATGTTTTGAGTGAAACACAGGGTCTTATAATGCAATATGCTGTGAGTATTAAGGATAAAAAGCTATTTGATAATAGTTTTAAATATATTACAAATAAAATGCAAAAAGATCCTTTGACTGCGTGGGTAGTGACAGAAAAGGGAGCAGCTAGAGTGAATTCGGCGCTGGATGATTTAAGGATATACCGGGCATTAGCAAAGGCTGATACTACTTGGGGTGGATATTCTGATAAACTGGATAATTATGAGAAAGCACTGCTCCACTATAATACCCAAAATGGAAACTTAGTAAATGAATATGACTTTAAGTATCGCAAGAAGTCAAATCAACTAAAGCTTTGCTTTGCTGATTTTGAGGCATTAAAGCTGCTTGCAAATAAAAGTTCTCAGTGGGAAAAGGTGTATCAAAACAGCATTTCCATTGTAGAAAAGGGCTATATTAGTGACAAGTTTCCTATGTATTATGCAGTATATGACTATTCAAAGAAAACATATAAACAGGATGCTTTAAACATGGCTGAAGGCATGGTTACCCTTCTACATTTAGCTAGCATGAACCGCTTACAGCCGAAAACTGTGGATTGGCTGAGAACCGCTGTTGAAGGAGAGGGTATTTTTGCTAGATATACAACAGATGGATCTGTTGCTTTGGGATACCGATATGAATCTACTGCTATTTATGGATTGGTAAGCATGATTGCTAAGGCTATAGGGGATGAAACTTTGGCTAACAAAGCTTTAGCAAGAATGGAAGATATGCGAGTTTTTGATTCTGAAAATCAGGTAAATGGTGCATTTGGTAATGTAGATGGAACCGGCATTTATTCTTTTGACCAGTGCATTGCGCTTTTGACATACAGCAAATTTGAAGAGAGTGATGCAGAATGACGTATAGACAAGATGATGACTGGACATTTGTACGCATTCTATTACTGACACTCAAAAAAGTTATAGATGCTATGAAATCTTGGATAAATTGGGTAAATAAGAATAGAGAGGGAAAGTACACCCCGACATTCATCGGCCTGAGTGCTGCTTTTGTTTCAGCCTTGCTTTTAATTGTGATGCTCTTTGTGCCACCTTATCTTGGAATGTCCGATGATGGTTCATTTGCCCGTGTTGCAAATCCAGTTGGAATTTATCATCAAGATGATACTAGTGAAAATTTGTATTTTAACTACTATGTGAAGGAATATTTATCTTTAGCACCAAATGGGACTTTAGTGGTAAGTTTTTCTAGTCAAAAATTATTGATACATGTGGCAAAGTTGATGGATACTATTTTTACTCATGATAATCTATTTGATCTAAGATTTTTGGCATTGCTTTATGGGTTTTTATTTCTTCCAGCAATAGCCTTACTTGTTAAACAAGCAGCCAAGAGGGCGAAGACTTTTTTCGAATGTGTTGTAATCGGTTTATTCGGTGTGTTGATCTTTGCGGATGTTTCATATATTACCTATTTCAGTTCTTTTTTCTCTGAACCGCTGATGTATATAAGCCTGCTTCTTTGTGTTGGAGCGGCCTTGGCATTGCAGGAGGAAAAGCACAATGTAAGATATTTATTAATATATACCATTTCAGGGATTATACTTACTACTGCTGAAAATCAGTGTGCAGTCATTGGCATATTTTTAGGAATATTTTGTGTAAAGTTTTTATTTATTAACAAAGCTGTACTCTGGCGTATAGGCTGTATAGTCGCTGTATTTTTACTGTTTTCGAGCGCTATGCTTTCACTTTATTATATTCCGACCACGTATACGCAGGCAAGCAAATACCATGCAATGACGCGAGGCGTTTTGCTTCAGGCTGAGGATCCAGAAAAGGCATTAGTAGAGTTTGGGATAGACGAATCATATTCTATTTTAACAGATACTAACAGTAATGACTATTATCCTTTTGTTAATCCTGAAAATGAGGCTTTAGAAAAAGACTTCTATAATAGGTATAACACAGCTGAAATCTCTTATTACTATCTAAGGCATCCGAAGGCAATGATAGCTATGCTGGATATTTCAGTAAAGTCAGCTTTCAATATACGCGGTGGCTTCAGCGGAAATTATGAGAAAAGCGCAGGTATGCCAAAGATGGCTAAAAGCTTGTTTTGGTCACTTTGGAGCAACTTTAAAGCGTATTCAGCACCAAAGACAGTAGGTTTTATCATTTTGTTGCTTATTTCCTCAATATTACTTTTTAGAAGAAAGACATTAACAATAATGCAAAATCACATGCAAAGAAGTTCTATTCCACTTGAAACGATGTTGGTTATATTTTGTATTGCTATTTCTCAAGCTATAATCACAATAGTGAATAGCGGGGATGCTGAAATGTCGCAACATTTATTCTTATTCAGTGGTGCAATAGATTTATTGGTTTATTTTTGCTTTGCGGAAGTATTGCATAGGCTTAATATAATATAGGAACAACTAAGTGGGGGGATTAGTAAAAATCAAGATCAAAATCTAGTGAATGGTTTTAGCAAAAGCTAGTGAATGGTGAAAAGTGAATAGTGAATAGTTATGGAAAGTCGGCTTATGCCGACTAATTTAAAAAATATGGTTTGTGCCTTTAAATTAATTCGTCGCCGCAGGCGACACCATAACTATTCACTATTCATTATTCACTTTTAACTGAACTTTATATTTGTTTTTAGTTTGGAGGTTGAAAATAATGAATAATAAAAGATGGTTTGAGATTTTATTGCAGGACATAGGACTGCTATTGTTTCTGATATCGGTATTTTGCTGTGCAGTAGTTATATATATTGGTGGGGCGGAATTGCTGTTAGAGAATTCTATGATGTTTTTTGTTGTAGTGGTGGCGATTATACTTATAACCTTTTCAATAGATATTGCTGCATTCATAGTAGTGGCATCTCAGATTATTTGCTATACGGCCTATAAGCTTTTCTATCTATATGAAAGCGGTTCGGTTATTAATGCAGCATCTTATGCATGGCTCATTTTGCCAATTGCAGTTGTAGGTTCAATGAAGCTTTTCTGTTTAGGACGTAACCATTTGGAACTGGAAAATGCTATATTGAAACAGCAGGTTGAGGACCTGGTAATGGTAGATACCTTGACGGGACTATATAATTTGCGCAGCTTCTATTACGATATTGACAGACAGATAAGATATACGAGGCGAAATAAACTACCCCTAACACTAATGATAATTCAACTGCGTTATGCACAGGAACTGAACAAAGTACTTTCTAAAACAAATTACGATAAGTTAAAACAGCGTTTGGCAGAAATTTCGGGAGATACACTTAGGGTTGAAGATAGGCAATATAGTATTGACAAGGATGGAAGCCTTGCTGTGATACTAACCTGTGATGAAAAGGGCGGAGTGCTTGTTGGTAACCGTATCAGGTCCATGATATGTGAAAAAAGTGCTTTTGATAAGATAATAAATTCATCAATTAAAGTAGATGTTCAAGTAGCCTTTGTCCAATACAATGAAGAGATGGGGAATGATGTAGTGTACTTCAAAAAGTGTGTTGAGAAAGAGCTACAATATGATGTTTAAAAGAATGTGTGTATTTGTACTTGTAGCTTGCATGCTATTTGTATTACAGGTCGATGTTTACTCTGCTGAAGTTGGTCCGGATATAGAAGCTCGCGACGTTCTGCTCGTATATGACAATGAAGTACTAGCTGGGGCACATGAAAATGTAGCTGCTATCGCGGATATATTAACATATATGGGGTATAGTGTTTGCTATAGCACAATAAATGCTAGCAAAGGAATACTTAGTAACTTTACTCATGTTTTGTATTACCATGAAAGTAATGATTTAGAACCAAGCTTTTTAACTGAGCTTGGCAAGTTGAAAAATAAAATAATGGTGGTTGGCGGTGGCGATGTAACTAATTTGCTCAAAACGCTGCAGTTGCCTTTTACCTGTAGAAGCATTGAAGATACCACGTCACAATTAACTTATTCGATTGATGGAGAAAAGCAAATATCCATGTTCTTCAAGTCACAACGTGCATTGCTATTGCAGGGAGATTTTTTAAACAGTAGCGGAACAATAATGACTGATGGCCAAAGTGGCCCAATATATATGAGAGAAGGTAGGTTTAGCAGCCTAGCTGTGTTTGACAGTAAGAGTACATTATTGAAAGCAATTCTCACACAGCAGATCGCTTTGTGGAAGTGGCCTTATGATAATGAACTAAATAGCTTTGCTCAGTACGTTGTTTTTGACGATGTATATCCATTTTCTGACACACAGAAAATGATGGAGGTCATCAATATGATGAAGGAAATGGGTATTCCATATGCGATAACAGTGATGCCAATTTATCAAAATGGTGAATACCCTGTAATGAAGCATTTTTGTGAGGTACTTAATTATGCGCAGGCTAATGATGCAGCCATATTCTTAAAAGCACCAATAATTAATACAAATAAGCCAACAGTGGAGGATATTAATAAAAGCATAAGTATTGCCTTTTCAGCTTATTGCAGCTATGGCGTATACCCAATTGCTATTGAGGCACCAAATAACTGGATTCATGAAAAAATGTCACAAGATATACTTCGTCGGTTTAGTACCGTTGTACTCACTCCAGACCAAAAAGAAAATAGCTGGTCAGGTAAAGACCGATACAATACCATTTATTCTGATGGACATCAGTTTATTGCGCCAGCACTTACTACTGGAGACATGAGCGATAATTTGATAAATGCTTATCCTACAGCATGGTTTTTAAATATGGATACCAATATTGATGAATTACGTGAGAAGCTGAAAAAGCTACAAGAATCATTTGTGCCATTAAAGAGCTTATGGTCAAGCGCTCATACAGTATATACAGAAGATAAAGTACTCACCTATAAGGATAATATACTAACAATTAATGAGGAAGTTCACTCTCTTGAATTTACGCCTTTTAAATACGATGTAGCCTTTCAATATAACCGAAGCATAATAGGCCGTATGGCTGAGAGTATTGACCGTGAAAACCAAAAGCTGATAATTGTTGTTTGGAGTGTTATCATTTTAGTTGAGAGGGTAAACCCGAATTGATATATAATAAAAGAGAAAAAAGGAGATAAAAATCAATGAAGGTTTATGAAAAAGATTTTAAAGAAGAATCAGTAAAGTTATCTTATGAGATTGGAAC
>DATCID010000072.1:0-4408 GCA_036507975.1 Ruminiclostridium sp. | reverse complement strand
TTCCCCTGTCGACTTTAAAAGTTCAGATGGCAAAACCTATGTTGTTTTTTGCGACTTTGCAGGTAATATGCACTTAATTGATCCAATGACAGGTGAAACTCTTGATACAATATCCTTAGGAAGAAATGTTGAGGCTTCACCAGCTATTTATAATGATACGATTGTTGTGGGCTCATATGCACAGAAGATATTTGGAATTAAGGTGAAATAATTATACTAACAATGCTCAAGCACAATTCCCACTTGGTTAGCAATGATTTCAAATGAAAACATGGACATAATATATTTATACAAATTAAATTATGATATACTCATATAAAAATTATTTTACTAATGAGGTCTTACAATGAATACAAGAAAATTTGCTTATATAACTAGTATAGTAGTCGGAATTTTTCTTTTTGTCCTTGGAACAGTATCTATGTTCTATATAAACAATGTAGTACCTGAAAGTGAAACCACTCCTATTCCCAAAATTCTAGAAGGTCTTAATAGCGCTAAGAAAAATGATCCAATGAATTTTCTCGTCCTTGTTGGAGATCAATCTAGTGGTAATACGGACTCTATGCTTGTAGCAAATTACAATCCCGATTCAACGCAAATAAGCATAGTCACTATTCCTAGAGATACCAAGGTTAAACTAAAAAATAATATCTTGCCAAAAATAAATGCTGCTTATGCTGCAGGCGGACGCAAGCATGAAGGTGCTATCTACTCCTCTCAGATTGTAAGCAATTTAACTGGAATAAATATCAATTACTATGTACATGTTAATATTTCTTCTATAAAAGAAATCACAGACATGTTAGGTGGCGTATACTTTGATGTACCAACTGATATGAAGTATAGTGATCCTACACAGGATTTATATATTGATCTTAAAAAAGGTTATCAGCTTCTAGATGGCGATAAGGTTGAACAATTACTCAGATTTAGAAAACCTAGTGGAGGAAACTACACCACTGAATTAAAGCAATATTACGATGGAAGCGATATCAAAAGAACTGAAATGCAAGTTAAGTTTATAAAAGCATTTATAAGTCAAAAACTCAATATACAGAATCTACCAAAGTTTAATTCTGTAATAAATTATGCTTTCAAAAATATTATTACAAATATGACTTTAACTGACGCACTTAAGCTTACCGCGGGCTTTATAAAAGTTTCATCTGATAACTTTAATTCCTTTAGATTAGAAGGAGAAGATAAGGTTATAAGTGATATATGGTACTATATTTACACGGGTAAAATGATTAATATTGAGACTAAGGAAGCAATACCTTCTGAAGAAGTAATTGCTCAGTACTTTAATTCCAGTAATGGAATAGTGACTCCTTCAGGAGAGCTAATAGTCCCGGATGAGACTTCTGAACCCTCAACCACTACCAAGAGTATACCAACAAAGAAAAACCCATCAAACACCGAGACTAATACTAAAGGTACTGGGCAAGATAAGCCTTAAGTTTTCTGCGGCTTAATTCATCACATCTTTTACTAAATAATTGGCATATGTTCTAGTTTTAATTACTATGTTGTTAATAATGTTAAAATGGGCATTATATAATTTTATTAAATATGCGTTTTTCTAATATAATAATTAAGTAGATTATAAGAGGGGGCAAGAATATGGTTGTTGACAAACAAAAGGCAGCTTTGAGTTCTGTTTTTGCAGCAGTTTTCCTTACAACAATAAAAATTATAGTAGGTGTTTTTACAGGAAGCTTAGGTATTTTATCTGAAGCACTTCATTCAGCTCTGGATCTATGTGCGGCAGTTATAACGCTTTTCGCAGTAAGAATATCCGATAAACCTGCAGATTCTAGACACCACTATGGACATGGAAAAGTTGAAAGCTTTTCCGCACTTGCAGAAACAGTTTTACTTTTTATAACCTGTGGATGGATTATTTATGAAGCAGTTGAAAAGCTGTTTTTCGGTAAAAGTGTTGAATTAGTTGGAATCCAGTGGGGTGTCATGATTATGATTATTTCAATTATTGTGGATTCCTCGAGGGTAAAGATTTTGAAAAAAGCTGCCAAACAGTATGGAAGCCAGGCATTAGAAGCAGATGCACTGCACTTCAGCAGTGATGTGTGGAGTTCTTCAGTAGTTATTGGCGGCCTGATTTGTGTATGGGTAGGAGATTACTTTAACATTGCTTTCTTGAAGCATGCAGATCCAATTGCCGCTTTAGGAGTTGCACTGCTTGTTATAAGGGTAAGTATCAAGCTTGGCAAGGAGACTATCGACGTTTTACTGGATACTGCTCCAAAAGGCATGAAGGAAATGATTGAAAAGGAAATTAGCAACATAACAGGAGTTCTTCAGATCGCGGGAATAAGGAGCAGACCTTCAGGGGGAATGCAATATATTGATATAAATGTCGGCATAGATCCGAATCAAAGCCACCTAAGTGTTCATAACGTAGTGCATGAAATCAGGAAAAAGATTTCAGAAAAAATACCAAGATGTGATATTGTGGTCAGTACATTTCCTATTGATACAATTGGAATTATAGATTCGGATATTATCCATATCTTAGAGAAAATCATAATCCAATTTCCGAATTGTATAAATGTCCATAATATTCACGTATATGAACTTGAAGGCAGGAAGAAAATCACTGCACATGTAGAATTAAATGAAAACATGACATTAAAAGATTCTCACGAGTTGTCCCATCGGATAGGTAACATGGTGCAGAATGTGATAAAAGATGTTGACAATGTGAGCCTATATTTTGAAAGAGCTGAGCAAGTAGTACAAACTGAAGATATTACTGAAATACAGCAGGATGTTATTGACAGTATTAGGGATGCAGTAAACAAAATTGATGATAATGTGGACTGTCATGATATAAAGATATACAGTAACGGGAACAGCATCTCAACATTTTTACATTGTGGAGTACGGGGTGATTTTACTATAGATAAGCTGGAAGAACTATCGCAAAGTATAAAAAGTGAGCTGAAAAATAACAAAACCTATCTTGAGAATGTTCACATCCACTTTGAACCACTTGAGGGTTAAAATGATTTTATATATGGCTCATTGATAATTGGTTGAACTATGGGGAAAATTAATGCACAACAAAGGAGGATTTATGGAGAGAAAAGTCAGAAAAACACTCGTTAAATACATTTTACTTGCGCTTTCGTTTGTCGGCGTACTAATATTTATTAGTATAAAATATACACCATTCATTGTTAGTACAATAAGTAATACAGAGAAATTTAGGGATTTCATACTGTCTTATGGAAATAAAGGAGTGTTGGTATTTATTTTTTTCCAGCTCAGTCACATTATTATACCCGTTATTCCAGGGGAACTTGTTCAAATAGCTGGTGGATATGTTTATGGAACTATATTTGGTTCGATATTTTTACTTTTTGGTACTGTAATAGGTACAATCATTGTTTTTTATGTATCAAGAATAATAGGCTATCCTATAGTTGAGATATTCGTAAGCAAGGAAAAGATGAAGAAATTCGTATTTCTAGCAAACAGCGGCAAAATTGAAGTGGTAATGTTCATATTGTTTTTGATTCCCGGTATGCCAAAAGATGCTCTGATTTATATAGCGGCTTTGACTCCGATAAGACCCGTAAGGTTTATTGCAATCTCCTTAGTAGCAAGGACACCTGGAATAATAGGGTCAGCGTTTATCGGTGCCAATATGCTTGAGAAAGACTATAAATCTGCTATAATTATGGCGATAATTTCATTGTTGATTTTTACGATAGGAATTGTCTTTAGAAAGAAAATATTAAGCAGTCTAAATCGAGAACCTTCATATGATTAGATAGAAATCAATATAGAGCGTAGAGAATCCAGATTTGTCTAGGGAGGGGTCTGCCCTCATTGCAAATCAAATCATGTTGTTAAGAATGGTAAGTTAAATGACAAGCAAAGATATAAATGTAGGGGTTGTAATAAGACTTTTAATGACTTCACAAAATCTGTATTATCCATAGGGAAGCGGTAGGTAGAATGTGAATTGTAACATTCGCTACTGTCCCAAAATCAACAACACTTTCAACGTATGTACATCAGAGGATTGTGACTAAAACTAAAGTTCTAGTCAATAGGCAGTTAATTCATTATAGCGAGAAATATTATACATTTCAGTGCTAGGATACTCCATATAAAGTAATCACATTAAAGATAAGAATCTTTTTATTATACTCCTATCAATGCTGAATGCTTTGTTTGGAAATGAAGGCTTGTCTATTGATGAGTTGACTCAAGCTTGTAATAAAGGAGTGACTAATACCGAGAATCTGCGTGAGTCAGTATGAAAACAGCTTTAACCCTTGATATATAAGACCCACAAAAAGTTTAACTTTTCACCCAAAAGGTGAAGCAAATATATACAAAAAGTGCCCTCCGAGTTGTATAATTAGAGGTG
>DATCID010000071.1:0-7847 GCA_036507975.1 Ruminiclostridium sp. | reverse complement strand
AGTATAATGAGGTAATAACATAGGCGAAATTTTATTTGTACTCACGCCATTTTCCTCAAGGCTCTTATGGTATGCTTTAACATGATCAAGACTCAATTCTTTAAGTTCAACTGATTTGAACTTATCACCAGCACTAATTCCCGCTCTACGCCCGAAAACGATAATATCTAATAGCGAATTACCCATCAGTCTGTTTCTGCCGTGAATTCCACCTGCAACTTCTCCAGCAACAAATAGGTTTTCTACCTTAGTTTTGCAATTCTCATCTATTAAAAGTCCACCATTTTGGTAATGAAGTGTTGGATATACTATTATTGGGTCTACTCTCATATCAATACCAAATTTTTGATACATTCTCATCATAGCTGGAAGTCTCTTTTCAATTGTTCCTTCACCGTAAATCATTTCAATTAGCGGAGTATCAAGCCATACGCCCTTTTGTCCTGCAGCTGTGTCAATACCTTTACCTCTTTTATAACATTCTCTAATGAATGCAGATGATTCAACATCCCTAGTTTCAAGGTGATAAGTAAATTGTTCACCATCAATATTTAGAGGCGTTGCACCTAAACTACGAACCTTCTCTGTAACAAGAGCTCCAAATATCTGTGATGGGTATGCTGCACCAGTAGGATGATACTGAACCGCATCTGCGTAGATAAGTTCTGCTCCAGCTCTGTATCCTAATATAAGACCATCTGCCGTTGCACCATAATGATTTGTAGTTGGAAAATCCTGATAATGAAGTCTACCAGCTCCTCCAGTTGTTATGATAACAGTTTTAGCTCTAGCGATTAAATATTCCTCTGTTTCAAGGTTATATAAAACAGCTCCGGCGGCTTTACCATCCTTATCAAGTATTAACTCCACAGCAGGGGAGAATTCTACTACTTCAATTTCTTTATTATGAACTTCATCACGAAGTACACGCATGATTTCAGCTCCTGTATAATCTTCAGCAGCGTGCATTCTTTTTCTTGAGGTTCCACCACCGTGGGTAGTAACCATAGTGCCGTCATCCTCTTTATCAAACATTACTCCAAGTTCATTTAACCATTTGACTGATCCCGGAGCATCCTTTACAAGTGCATTAACAAGTTCCTTTGTATTGGTAAAATGTCCGCCTCCCATTACATCCATGTAATGTTTCTCAGGAGAATCTTCTGGTTTATCAGCAGCCTGTATTCCACCTTGGGCCATCATAGTATTGGCATCGCCAAAGCGTAATTTTGTAGCTATCAATACTTTAGCACCTTTTTCGTTTGCTTCTAGGGCTGCTGAGGCTCCAGCACCACCACCACCTATTATCAAAACATCCACATCATAGTTAGTTTTAGTTAAATCCATGTCTAAATCTTGAAGTCTACTTTTGGCTTCAAGAAGCTCTGCAAGTTCCTGTGGAACCTTTGATCCTTTATTTACTCCAACATTTAGATTTCTAAATTTATCATCTTTATAATCAGGATAATTTTCCTTTAGTATATCGTCCTTTTCCTTAGCAGTCATTCTTGGAAACTGAACCCCTAGTCTCTGGGGACGGGTGGCCTCTACCTTCTTTATTAGCTCCCTCATTGCTCCTGTATACATTTAAATACCTCCCTGATAAAACTATATTTTATGTGATTCTAGGGTAATTTTTATTTTTCAATATCTCTTGTATTGTATATATCCTTTAATTCATCAACATTCTTACCCATTAGATTTGCTAATGCATCATCATATATGCCTTCTTGAATTTCAGCTACCCTTTTCGTCAGATCAATTGTTTCATGAGCAATGTATTTACCTGTAAGTCTACGTGCAAGCACTCCTACTTGGTAATGAGTTATACCAGCTGGACATCTTGAAGCACAAATTCCACACATAACACAATCAAAGGATTCGTGGGCACATTTTTCAATGTCCCCTCTTTGAGCATATGCAATATACTGCATAACATTAAGATCCTGTGGACAACCCTTCGTACAAGAGTTACATCCAATGCAGCTGTATATTTCAGGATATAGCTTCATCATTGTATCAGCATTTGGCTCGAGTTCATTCATATCATATAATTTTTTGTTCCCAGGGAAGAAAGGTAATTGAGTTAAATACATACCATCTTCAACCTTTGTTTGACATGCTAAGCATACCTTTAATTCTTGCTTACCTTTTATTCTATATATTGTGGCACAGGCTCCGCAAAAACCAGCCCTGCATCCACATCCGCGGATTAATTGGTACCCTGCATACTCCAATGAATCCATAATTGTAAGTGTCGAAGGTACACTGTATTTTTTATTTAATATATATATTTCCACCATTTCTTTATTGGACATTTAATATGCCTCCTTTATCCCTAATCTATATTGGGATGGATTAAACTGATTTAATGTTTACATTAATATTCGTCTGGAAGCTCATCTATTTCATCGCATCTAAATACTGGCCCATCTTTACACACATATTTATCTCCGATATTGCAACGTCCACATTTTCCAATGCCACATTTCATTTTTAATTCTAGTGTTGTATATATCTGTTCCTTCTTAAACCCTATTTCTAAAAGCGTTTGAAGACTATATTTTATCATTATAGGTGGTCCACATATCAAAGCTACTTTATCTGTGCTAAATTCGATTTCTTTAATATAATTAGGAACAAATCCTACATGTCCATCCCAGCCTTCGGTTTCATGATCAACGGTCAAATGAACTTTCGTGTTAGGCCTTGATGGCCAGTTTTCAAAGATATCTTCTGATTGAACAAGATCTCCAGGTGTTCTTGATCCATATAGTATATCTACCTTTCCATAATCTTCGCGATTATCCATTACATAATTTATAACAGAACGGATTGGTGCTAGTCCTATGCCACCGCCAATGAAAAGTAAATCTTTTCCTTTAAGTACATCATCTACAGGAAAATTATTTCCATAGGGTCCACGAACGCCGATTTCACTTCCAACTTCCAAGCTGTGTAGATATTCAGTCACTTCACCACACCTTTTTACGCTAAATTCCATAAAATTTTTCTCTGTTGGAGAAGAAGTAATTGAGAAAATCGCTTCTCCAAGTGGTGGAACTGAAATCATTGCACATTGACCTGGCATATGTTCGAATGGTTTTCCACCCCCTGGTTTGGTAACTCTAAAAGTAGTTACATCCTGAGTGTCTACCCTCATTTTCTTTATCACAACGATTTCAGGTATCAAGGGGTTTACGTGTTCTTCATTACAGTTGCAGCTCATTGTTATTCACCACCTAACTTTTTAATAACTTTTACAATATCCAAATGAACAGGACATTTTTCAACGCACCTTCCACATCCAACGCAAGCATATACACCCTCGTGATTATTTGGGTAATAAACAAGTTTATGCATAAACCGTTGCCTTACTCTTTCCTTTTGCGTCTTTCTTATATTTCCGTGAGCCATTAGAGTAAAATCTGAGAACATACATGAATCCCAACAACGGAATCTTTCTCCTGTTTGTGCATCTCCCTTAAAATCAGATACATCATAACAATGACAAGTAGGACATACAAAAGTACATGAACCACAACCTAAACAACGTTCGCTAAGTTCTTGCCAAATTTCAGAATCAAATAAATCTTTAAGCTCTCCAGTTATTTTTGTAGGGTCTAATTTAGCTAAAGGAAGTTCTTTTACTTTACCTTTTGTAGACTCTTGAAGTGAATTTAATTCTGCTTTATCTTGATTCGCCGCATCTTCTAAAATATCATTTAATTTCTCAGTTAGTGCTTCACCTTTTTGAGTTTGTGATTGCCACAATATACTTTCTCCTAAATCCCATGTAGTTACATCTACCTCAATAGGCGCCGTTTGTGGTTTGATTCCAAATGAAGTACAAAAACAATTTTCTTCTGGCTCAAAACAGGCCATAGTAACTATTGTTCCTTTTTCACGTCTTTGCTCATATAATCTATCTACAGGTTCTTCTAGGAACACATTATCAAGAAGCTTAAAGCTACTTGCATCACAATGCCTAACACCAAAGATTACGTAATCTTCTTTTTTTCCTGAAACATTATCTATCTTGAGTTTTTTGCCATCTCTTTTAAATTTCATGTAAGTTTCGCTTTGAGGAAAAATAAAACTCTTAGGTGAAATATTTGTTTTCAATTTTTCTATATTTACCTTGTCACCTTCTTGCCAAAGATCGAAATTAACTTTACCATCTAATTCAACAGGCAAAAACAGTTGATATGACTTGTCAATATTACTGAAAAGCTGTGAAAACTGACTCTTTGATATTTTCTTCATCATTTTTTTCCACCTCCCTGCTTCGAAAAGGAATCACAATCATCCAGTTTAAACATACCGATTGGGGCTTCAACAGATGAATCTAGCCCTGCCTCATGTTCGCCATAAAGTCCATTTAAATCTTTTATTATTTTACTATTTAATTTGTGAAGTGGGATACCTGCTGGGCATACTCTACTGCATTCTCCACATTCGACGCATCGTCCTGCAACGTGATAAGCTCTAATAATATGATAAAACTGTTCTTCAGTATCTGCTTTTGCTTTACCTGATACTTCTGCTTTAGTGTTATCAAAAATACATTTTACGCAACTACATGCAGGACATATATTACGGCATGCATTACATCTTATGCATTTTGAAAATTGATTTTTCCAATAAGCTGATCTCTCATCATTAGATAATGCTTCAAGATCTTCTACATCTTTAAATCTAGCTTCTAAATCTACTTCTCTCTCTTCAAGAGCGTCTGTCATCAACTGATCATACACAACTGGATTAGGATGTCTACATTTGAGACACTTATCAAATTCAAAATCTTTACTTGATAGTTTCTTTTCGACCTCACTAGTTATAAATATAATTTCATCTCCGGATCTTTTAACGCTTTTAAGTCCTTTATTTAATCCTTCATTTTTTACTTTCTCTGGGTCAATCATACCAGGGCAACTTATTCCATAGACAACAACCTTTGTTCGGTCTATTCTATTATCAACTATCAGTTGATTAAACCCAAGGGAATCGCATCCTTTTAAAAATACACCAACCTTATTACTTTGTTTTAGTTCCTTAATAAGATATTTACTTACATTATTAACGCAGAAGCTGTCCCATATTAGTGAATCTGCTTTATCTTCATCTGTAATAAATACTGGATGGGAATCATCAAAAGTATCTCCCTTTGTCCAACCTATAATTTTCTCTACTTCACCATTTTCTAATGCTAATTTTGCAGTCTCTCTTATTTTTTGTGTTATCTTATCCATCTATCATCCCTCAACTTTCCATTAGGACCAAGTTTATGAACCTTCTCTAATACATCATTCATAACGCTTGCAAATTTATGTCCTTCCGCTGCTGAAATCCAATCTACTTTAAAACGTTCCTGTTCTATTCCCATGTATTCAAGTAAATTTGTCAAAATTGAAAAACGACGTCTTGTGTGATAGTTTCCACTTGTATAATGACAATCTCCTGGATGACAACCGGCAATTACTACGGCGTCAGCGCCTCTTTGGAAGGCACGGAGTACAAAGTTTTCACTAACTCTACATGAACATGGTACCCTAATTATTTTAACATTGGCAGGATAGCTGAATCTGCTTGTCCCAGCTAAGTCTGCCCCTGCATAACTGCACCAATTACAACAAAAGGCTACAACTAAGGGTTCAAATTTAACTTTATCTATCCCCTCGATTTTCTCATCTTCTATCGACATATGGCATCCACCTCCGCTAAAATCTGTTTATTTGAAAATCCTTTAAGGTCAATGGCACCAGGTCGACATGCTACTGTACATCCACCGCATCCTTGACAAAGAGCTTCATTTACCTTTGCTACTATTTTAATGATTTTTTTACCATTTTCGTTAACCTCTACAGTACCAGGCGAAATCGCATCGTATGGACAAATCTTCGTACATGCAAGACATCCACTACAAATTGCTTCGTCTACCTCTGATACACAAGGATTGTTAACTAGCTTATCTTTACTTAATACCCCAATAACCTTAGCTGCTGCAGCACTTGCTTGTGCAACCGTTTCTGGGATATCTTTTGGTCCTTGGCAAGCTCCTGCTAAGAATATTCCAGCAGAATGAGTTTCTACAGGACGAAGTTTTGGATGAGCTTCTGTAAAGAAATTATCATTATCTGTACTAATACTTAATATTCTCTTAATTGTAGCTGCATCATCTTTAGCCTTAGTTGCCGCTGCAAGTACTACTATATCTGCATCAATTTCAATTGTCTCACCAGTTATAGAATCCACTGCATGTACTTGTAGTTTTTTTCCATCTGGGAAAACTTTACCAACCATTCCCTTAATATAATGAACACCATATTCTTCAACAGCACGTCTTTGAAATTCCTCAAAGTTTTTACCTGGTGTACGAACATCGATATAAAAAACATATGCTTCCATTTCAGGATAGTGATCCTTAATTAACATTGCGTGTTTTGCTGTATACATACAACAAATTTTAGAACAATATGTTTTACCTCTTACTGACTTATCTCTTGATCCAACACATTGTACAAATACTATTTTCTTAGGTTTTCTCTTATCTGATGGACATAGAAGCTGTCCACCTGTAGGACCTGCAGCATTTGTTAATCTCTCAAACTCAAGGGATGTGATTACATCTGGGTGGTCTGCATACTGGTATTCACCAAATTTTTCAAGGCCTATAAGATCATAACCTGTGGATACAACTATAGCTCCGTATTTCTTTGTTATTTTAGTATCTTCCTGAGTATAATCTATGGCACCTGCTGTACATACTTTTTCACAAATACCACACTTTCCAGTTTTAAACTTTATACAATTTTCTCTATCTATAACAGGGACATTAGGAACCGCTTGTGCGAATGGCATATAAATAGCCGCTCTGGTTCTTAGACCTTCATTAAATTCACTTTTAGCTTTCTTTGATGGGCATTTTTCAGAACAGACTCCACAGCCTGTACACTTATCTAAGTCTACACTACGTGCCTTTTGATTAATGACGGCTTCAAAATTTCCAACATATCCAGTAACCGACTCAAGTTCACTGTAGGTGTATAAATGGATATTTGGATGAGATGCTGCATCTACCATTTTCGGTGTCAAAATACAGGCTGAACAATCTAATGTTGGAAAAGTTTTATCTAACTGAGACATTTTCCCACCAATACTTGGTGTTTTCTCAATAATATCAACTTCATAACCAGCTTCAGCTATATCAATCGCTGTTTGAATTCCTGCAATTCCTCCACCTATAATAAGTGCTCTATGTGTTACATCTATTTGACCTGGTATTAGTTCCTTATTTAATGTAGCTTTTGCCACTGCAGCCCTAACAAGAGCAATAGCTTTTGGGGTTCCTTCTTCTTTACTCTTATGTATCCATGAGCAATGTTCGCGAATATTTGCAACTTCTAATAAATATGGATTTAAGCCCGCTGCCTTTGCCGCTTTTCGAAATGTTGCCTCATGCATTCTAGGAGAACATGATGCCACAACAATTCGATCTAGCAATAGATCTTTTATCCCATTTTTAATTAAATTCTGACCTACTTCGGAACACATATATTGATAGTCTTTAGCATATACAACTCCAGGCATTTTTTTAGCTTCTTTTATAACTTTTTCAATACCTACCGTAGCTGCTATATTGCTTCCACACCAACAAACAAAAACTCCAATCCTCTGCAATTTGATTCCTCCTTTAAAAATAACAGTATTAGTCGATTGTGAAATTACACAACCATTGATTAGCCTACCTTTTTAGCCGGTAGGCTTTTATATTTTCCTCCACTGTGAGAGAATAAATGTAATCACACAAAATATTATCCACAGAGGAGGAGAATAGCATGTTTTGT
>DATCID010000070.1:0-6115 GCA_036507975.1 Ruminiclostridium sp. | reverse complement strand
GGTTTTCCTGTCTCAGTATCAACTTTAGTAAAAATGTCTCTCGTAATCTGGATCAAATAGCTGTCCAACTCTCCTTTATTCCACTCTGCAAATATATTGTGCAGTTCTTCAATAGATAACCCTACAATATTCTTGAGAAGGAAATAAGCCTCGCTAATCAGCTGCATATCACCATATTCGATTCCGTTATGGACCATTTTAACATAATGACCTGCACCATTCTCACCGATATAAGTACAACAAGGTTCCCCCTTTACTTTTGCAGAAATAGCCGTTAGAATAGGCTCTACCAAAGCATAGGCATCTTTCTGTCCCCCGGGCATAAGTGCTGGACCATTTAGCGCGCCTTCTTCGCCACCGGATACACCCGTACCTATAAACCTTATGCCTTCAGCTTCAAGTTCTTTGTTTCTCCTGATGGTATCCATAAAGAAGGAATTCCCGCCATCAATTAAGATGTCTCCTTTACTAAGAAAAGGCTTTAGCTGGTTGATCATGTCATCTACCGGTTTGCCGTCTTTGATCATAATTAATATTCTTCTAGGTATTTCAAGGGAATCAGTGAACTCTTTAACTGTAAAGGTGCCTATTATTTTTTTATCATTCAGAGTTTGTGAAAATTCAGTGACTCTGTCGGTCCAAGCGTCATATACAGATAATGAGAACCCATTTCTCTCAATATTGAAAGATAAATTTTTGCCCATCACTCCAAGTCCGATGATTCCGAATTGTTGTTTATCCATTTATTTAAAACCTCCTTGAGTTTATTGCTTAGCACACCACCACCTGTTACAACTATTGCCTTTTCCATGGAGGTGTTGATGGTAATAATTTTTTGAAGTCTTCAATTAATTCTTCCTCATATGCTCCTTGATATGTACCTTCAATAAATTTATCAAAGGCTTCTTCATAAAATTTCTGCCAAGACGCATCTTCATTCCCTGGATTAATTGGGTAGAAAAGTACATTATTTGCTTTCGCTGCGTTATAATCACCAAGGGCATCTCCAATCTTTAGGACATGAGTCTCAACATATCTCCCAGCTTTTGCAATTCTAATATGATCTTTTTTTGTTCCCATTTCTTGACCTGCAATTACTTTGACGTATTTGTCAATGCCGTGTTCTGCCCATTCACGGTTTAATGCTGATGTTGGAGTAGCGGATACTACAATTGCATCTGCATACTTAGACACCTTTTCCAAACTTTCACTAACATATGGGAAAGGTGGTACACCATGAACCATGTCATCAATTGTGGCATTTACTGCCTTTGACCATTTAAGTGTCCTTGCCAAAACAGGGTCATTTGTTTCATTAACTGCCTTCTCGAGTAAAGGATTACTCAAATTAGGTTCAGTTTCCACCCATTTGCGTAAAGCTTTGATATCAGGAAGTTTAAAACCACGTTTGATAATCTCGTCTCTCTCGCCTAACAGGTCAATTACCTTTATTAAAGCAGGAAATCTGTTTGCGCCTCTCCATTGAGAGTAAAGATTAACAAACTCTGCAGCTTCTCTGGCATATTTGGATATAGCTTGCAACCCCCATTCTCTAATGGTGGTTGGTGTAAAACATTCTTTATGCTTGATTTCCATTGCATCAAATGCACAACCGTCGGAATCAATACATACTAAGAAATCTTTTTCTTTTTTTAAATCTATTAATGCTTGTGCTGGATTACTCATAATTGTACTCCTCGTATTTAGTAATTTTATTTGTTCCCTTTACCAATGATTAAAACATAGATTCATAGATGAAAATCAATACTACCTGTCGGCTTCAGGGACATAAGCCGGTAATTTTTTCTCTGCAAAAATCCGTTTTAGCCTTGCAAATCTCATAGTGCCTCCAATTAAGGGTACACTCACCCAATCATCACCGATTAAAGGTTTGGCGTATTTAACAAAATCATCTGTCACGTCCATTCTGTCAGGGGTTATCCAGTTTTCTGGAAAGGAACGTTCAGAATTGGCAACAAGGTCAAGAGGCACCTTGTCATATTCCACATTATAAATAAATCCCGGCTTTCTAAGAATTGTAGACATAAAGCCGTTCCCCTCCTGCATAGCAATTTCAACTGATTTTTGACCTAGTTTATAAGCCTCATCAAGATCTACTGGAGAAGCAAAGTTAATAGCACCTCGCTGATCTGTACCTGGTACCTGGCATCTGGCTGCACCCCGTGCTTTTAGTCCAACTTTATTTAAATAGTTTACCACTACCTGGGAAACAGTAATTTGGCTGGCACTAAATTGTGTATGTCCAAACCCGTCTTTTGTGGAGCCAATATCACCCACATCAATTCCTTCACCCAAAACCACTAACGCTCTTCCAGAGGTTTTCACTTGCTCATTTATTTTTTCAGCCATTTCTGGAAGTGACACATTAGACTCAACTGAATAAATTTGGAGCGGCATTTCTCTTTTTAGATCTGCTAGTCTTGCAGCTGCTGGTATAAACCCTATTTTACGCCCCATGGCCTGCATAACCAATACTGGATCTGCAGGGGAAGAACCAGCATTTTCTTCATTTGCATTTTGTATATATGACATCCAATAACGAGCTACACTGCCATACCCCGGTGTATGGTCGATTAATTTAAATTCAGAATCACCTACATCATTATCTATTGTTTTAGGAATACCAACTGCAACAAGCTCTAAACCTTTTTCATGAGCAAGTCTGCTTATTTTGTTTGCAGTATCCATGGAATCGTTACCACCTATATAAAATAGGTACCCAACATTATGCGTTTTAAATACTTCAATGACTCTTTCAAAATCCTCATGTTGATTTTTCTTCAATTTGTATCTGCAAGTTCCTATCGAACCTGCTGTTGGTGTAGTTCTTAAAAGAGAAATTTCCTCTTCAGGTTGATTACTAAGGTCAATCAGCTCCTCTTTTAAAACCCCTTCTATACCATGATATCCGGCATAGACCGTGCCAAATATGTCACCAAACATTTTACATGTTTCAATTACTCCCCGAAGCGAATTATTAATAACGGGAGTAGGCCCTCCAGACTGAGCAACAACTACATTTTTGAATTTAGCCATTCTCATACCTCCTTAAAATATTGATAGAGTAGGAATTGAAAAAATCTATTGTGATATATAGGAATGCAATAGATGGTCTTATTTTTAGTATACAATCATTTATTGCCGGTTACTTTGCAATAGTTGTTCGATTTAATGCAAAAATTGCTGATTTGTTTGTTCAGTGACCAAAAATATTTATATCTGACTTACTTTGAATAGAGAATTTCCTTGGTGAAGTGCCAAATTCTTTTTTAAAGGCACGTATAAAATTTGAATAATCGCCAAAACCACAACGCATACATACCTCAGTTACAGGAGTAAATTCTCTGAGAAGTTTTTTAGCCATGATCAATCTTTTTTTCTGGATATATTTGTGAATGGTATAGCCGGTCTGTTTGGTAAATTCACGTAACAGATAATACTTGCTAATAAAAAATCTGGATGAAAGTGTCTCTAAAGAGAGGTCTTCACCTAAATTTTCATTAATGTACTTAAGAATCATATTTAGTTGATGGTTGTATTTTATATCTGTTTCAATTTCTTCATCATTGGTATCAAGATAGGCTTTGTTTAAATAAATAATCAATTCAGTCAGATAAACTTTCTTTAAAATATTACTTCCATAACTTATAAAACTACATTCATGTCCTATTTTATTCGCGATATCTCTAATATGCTCAGCGATTTCAGCTTTAGGACGAATCAGGTTATACCTGTTTTTTGAGGAAGATTCAAAACACATAAAGAGATTGGTGCCATCGGTACTTTGCTCTTTGATATAATTCGGGTCAAGCCAGATAACAATTCTTTCATATAATTCGCCTGTTTCAATGATTGGCTTATGAAGTTCACTGTTATTAATTAGAACAATATCCCCGGGTCTTAAAATGTATGACTTTCCTTCAATAACATATGTAACTTTTCCGGAAATAAATAAATACACCTCATAAAATTCGTGATTGTGATATTCCACATTTAAAACAGATTCATCAATATAATGAAAGAATTCAAAATCGGGGGTTACCATATATTGTCTAGGAGTAAAGCTTTGTTCTAAAGTTTTCAATCTATCACCTCAGCCTTAAGCAAATATTTTTGTTGAGCAATTCTATTTTTTTATGCTCATTCTATAGAATATATGCTATAATATTATCATTTTGCATTATTATTTGTTTAAAATCAATTAAAATATACTCAATATAAACAATTGCAAATAAAAAAAAGCTATCAATATACGATCCTCCTAGTACATTGATAGCGTATTATCTTTTAGGCTTTTTAAATTTACATTTTTTAGGTACCTTACCTGACCACGTCGTAATCGAACGTACTAATCATGTAACAAGGCACCTTTGATAAACAGAATCGCACAATATTCTTTAAATTCATGTATTAAAACTATGTTTCCTTTCTGAAACGTGTAACACGGAACACCTCTTTTCAATTTTCCGTTGTTAAACAATTGCATCTTCATCATTTACTTTTAATTTTATACCATTTTCTACAAACACCTTATATAATTCCCTTTTATTTTCTCTTTTGCATCCCTATAGCTTCAATTTTTGGGTCATAAAAGCCTTTAAACATAATTTGCTACTTCTATTTTACCATCTTCATAAGCTTTTTCAATAGCAACATATGTCTTGCTATTGCTTTCTAGTAGTTTTACATTTAACAACTTCACTTCAGTCTTTACACTGATAAGGTTAATTTAGGTATTGCCAAAGGTAAAAAAGATTATGATAAAAGAGAAATTGAAATAGATTTCAAGGAAAATTTAAGGTAATGTTCCTTAAGTATATACATTGATTTTTATTTCAATATAATATAAGATGATAACATAATCTATTGAGAAGAGATAGTTAATCAAATTAAGAATTTTTATAGACTCTTAAGAGAAGAATCATGAAGCTGTATCAGTAAAGGTTACTGATACAGCCTTTTTACTTTATTAAGATGAGAAGCCGATTTTATAATTAGGGGGACAATCGATGATAAAAAAGATATTAGCTGTGGGATTGTGCATGGTTTTAGTCATACTAATGGTTTCGTGTACAGATAAAGATCAGAAGATTGATAAATACGCTACTAAAATGGACACCATTATGCACATAACAGCCTATGGCTCTAATGCTAGTAAAGCAATAGATGCAGCTTATAAAAGAGTAGATGAAATTGAACAAATGGCAAGTAGCTCGATAATTGACAGTGATGTAACTAAAATTAATAATGCTGCAGGAAAAGAATACGTAAAGGTACATCCTGAGATTATTAAGATTATAAAAATTTCAATGGAATACTCAAAGCTTAGTAATGGAGCTTTTGATATAACAGTAAGTCCACTTGTAAAACTTTGGGGAATTGGTACTGAAAATGAGAGAATTCCAACCGATTCTGAAATAAAACAGAAAGTAGCGCTTGTTGGTTATAATAATATTAGTATAAATGAGACAAATAACAGTGTTAAGTTAATGAAAGTAGGTATGTCTATAGATCTTGGAGGAGTTGCTAAGGGCTTCACTGCAGATGAGATTGTAAAGGTTTTAAAAAAATATGGAGTTAAGAGTGCTATTATTAACCTTGGTGGTAGCTCCATATATACATTGGGGAAAAAGCCGGATAATACATTATGGTCCATTGGGATTCAACACCCAAGAAAAGAAAAAAATGATGGTTATATTGGTATAATTAAGATGTCTCAAAATGCACTTTCTACATCTGGAGATTATGAAAGATTTTTTATAAAAGATGGAAAGCGATATCATCATATTTTGAATCCAGCTACTGGATATCCTGCAGATGCTGGAGTTATGAGTGATACAATAGTTGTAGATAGTAGTATTGCTGATTGTAATATGCTTGCGGATATCCTTACAAAAGTTACTTTTGTATCTGGAGTGGATAAAGGATTAAAACTTATTGATAGTCTTTCAGGTGTATCCTCTATGGCTGTAACTACAGACTATAAGATATATAAATCCTCAAAATGGAAAACTCAATTAGATAATTTGAGCTCCGAATTTAAAATGGTAAATTGAAGATAATGATTGGAAGTGTAATGTAATGTTAGAAAAAG